>NZ_JTLF01000192.1:0-14504 GCF_000798855.1 Enterobacter sp. ZOR0014
AGTCTTCCCGAGAGTGTGTTATCAGCGGACGCACCCCGCCAGATTTAACAAAAAAGGAAAAGGTCATGGCTGAAGAAACGATTTTCAGTAAAATTATCCGTCGCGAAATCCCCTCGGATATCGTCTATCAGGATGAACTGGTGACGGCTTTCCGGGACATTTCCCCCCAGGCACCCACGCACGTCCTTATCATTCCCAATATTCTGATTCCGACCGTAAATGACGTAAAAACCGAGCACGAAGTGGCGTTAGGTCGTATGCTGACGGTGGCGGCGAAAATTGCCGAGCAGGAAGGCATAGCGGAAGACGGTTACCGTCTGATCATGAACTGTAATCGTCATGGCGGCCAGGAAGTTTATCATATTCACATGCATCTGCTGGGTGGACGTCCTCTGGGGCCGATGCTGGCACACAAAGGTCTTTGACATGTTTAAAGGGCGTATTGCAGCGCTGGTAATGACGATGATGATTGTGGGATGCAGCACGCGCCCGGCGATCCCCGTGAGCGATGAACAGACGCTGGTGATGGAGTCCTCCGTGCTGGCGGCGGGTATTACGGCGCAACAGCCCGCGTTAACCGTCAGTGAAATTAAGTCTTCAGCCTCCTCTGCGCTCTTTAACGAACGAAATGAACCCGTGACGGTCCACTACCGTTTTTTCTGGTATGACGTAAGAGGTCTTGAAATGCATCCGCTGGAGGCGCCGCGCAGCGTCACCCTTCCGGCGAGGTCGTCGGTAACGATCTATGACAGCGCCAGCTATTTGGGTGCACATAAGGTAAGACTTTATCTTTATCTGTAAGGGGTGAACTTTGATTAAAAATTTGAGCCGTTATGCTCTCGTGACAGCTTTCGCTCTGTTTCTGGCAGGGTGTGTGACCCGTACTGAACAGCCTGCACCTGTAGAAGAGGCTAAACCGGGTACTGAGCAGCCGACAACGCCAACGGAGCCACAGCCAACCGTGCCGTCTGTACCGTCCATTCCGTCACAGCCTGGTCCAATTGAGCACCCGGACCAGACGTCACAGCCTACGCCGCGCGTGCGCCATTATGACTGGAACGGTGCAATGCAACCGATGGTCGGTAAAATGCTGCAGGCACAGGGCGTGACGGCAGGCGGCGTGCTGCTGGTCGACAGCGTTAACAACCGTACTAACGGTTCGCTGAACGCGGGCGAAGCGACGGAAACCCTGCGCAATGCCCTGGCGAACAACGGCAAGTTTACGCTGGTCTCTGCTCAGCAGCTTGCGGTGGCCAAACAGCAACTCGGCCTGTCGCCGCAGGATAGCCTCGGCACCCGCAGCAAGGCGATTGGGATTGCCCGCAACGTTGGCGCCCAGTATGTGCTGTACTCTAATGCGACCGGCAACGTGAATACCCCAGCCCTGCAGATGCAGCTGATGCTGGTTCAGACAGGCGAAATTATCTGGTCAGGTAAAGGTGCGGTTACGCAACAATGACAGCACGCGTGATGCGATCCTGACGCGCTATTTTCCGCAGTACCGCCTTATCGCGCCGCAGGCCCACTCCGGGCTTGGCGGCGCGAGTTGTATTCTGGAGCAGGGTGCGCACCGTCTGGTCTTACGGCATAATCACGATCCCTTCGCGCCCGCTTTCCATTTTCGTCGTCAGTTTCGTGCCCTCAGACGTCTTCCGTCGGATCTCGTGCCGGAACCCCGTTTTTTCCGACAGGGCTGGATGGCCGTCGACTATCTTGAGGGCGAGGTGAAAAGCGCGCTGCCGGACACCCCGGAGCTCGCGGCGATGCTGTATCATCTGCACCAGCAACAGCGTCTGGGGTGGCGAATCGCGTTACTTCCGCTGCTTGAGCACTACTGGCAGCAAGCCTCCCCGAAAAGACGTACCCCAGTCTGGCTTGCGCATCTCAAACGGCTGCGTAAAGCGGGCGAGCCGCAACCGATTCGGCTCTCACCGTTACATATGGATGTGCACGCCGGGAACATTGTGCATACGTCAGGAGGAGCCAGACTTATTGACTGGGAATATGCCGGAGACGGCGATGTGGCGCTGGAGTTGGCCGCGGTCTGGACGGAAAGTGACGCCGCGCGGCTGACGCTCATCAGAGAGTATGCCAGAGTAGCGCATATTGACGCCGACGCGCTGGCTCGTCAGGTGAGACGCTGGCGACCCTGGGTCATTATGCTGATGGCGGGCTGGTTTGAAATGCGCCTTCAGCAGTCCAGAGAAAAACAATTTATTGCGCTGGCAAACGATGCCTGGCGTCAGTTACAAACGAAAGGATAAGAGAGGTGAGTGTGGGTCCAGTCATGTTGAATGTTGAAGGGTTTGAGCTGGATGCGGAGGAGCGTGACATTCTGGCGCATCCGCTGGTTGGCGGCCTGATCCTGTTTACCCGCAACTATCACGATCCGGCGCAGTTGCGTGAACTGGTGCGTCAGATCCGCGCGGCATCGCGCAATCATCTGGTGGTGGCCGTCGATCAGGAAGGTGGACGCGTGCAGCGTTTTCGCGACGGTTTTACCCGTTTGCCGGCTGCCCAGTCTTTTGCCGCGCTGCTCGGTACGGAAGAGGGGGGCAAACTGGCGCAGGAAGCGGGCTGGCTGATGGCCTGCGAGATGATAGCCATGGATATCGATATCAGTTTTGCCCCGGTACTTGATGTGGGCCATATCAGCGCCGCGATTGGCGAGCGCTCATACCATGAAGATCCGCGTATTGCGCTGGCAATGGCGACCCGATTTATCGACGGGATGCACGATGCAGGTATGAAAACCACCGGCAAACACTTCCCGGGCCACGGGGCCGTGACGGCGGATTCCCACAAAGAGACCCCGCGCGATCCGCGCCCGGAAGCGGAAATTCGTGCCAAAGATATGTCGGTGTTCCGTTCACTTATCACCGATAACAAACTTGACGCTATCATGCCTGCCCACGTGATTTACAGCGACGTCGACCCGCGGCCGGCCAGTGGCTCTCCGCACTGGCTGAAAACCGTATTGCGCCAGGAGCTGGGTTTCAATGGCGTGATTTTCTCCGACGATTTGTCGATGGAAGGGGCGGCAATTATGGGCAGCTATGCAGAACGCGGTCAGGCGTCGCTGGACGCAGGTTGCGATATGATCCTGGTCTGCAATAATCGTAAAGGGGCTGTTAGCGTGCTGGATAACCTGTCGCCGATCAATGCAGAGCGTGTTACACAATTGTATCATAAAGGTTCATTTAGCCGTCAGGATCTGATGGATTCGGCGCGCTGGAAGACGGTCAACGCCCGGCTTGAAGACCTGAATGAGCGCTGGCAGGCGCACAAAGCCAGCCTGTAATCCCTCCCGGAAGGCGTAGCATGGTGAGAAGACAATGATCATCTATTTACACGGTTTTGACTCAAACAGTCCAGGTAATCATGAGAAGGTGTTGCAGCTGCAGTTTATCGATCCCGATGTCCGGTTGATCAGCTACAGCACGCGCCATCCGAAGCATGATATGCAGCATCTGCTCAAAGAAGTGGACAAGATGCTGCAGCTTAATATCGACGATCGCCCGCTGATTTGCGGCGTGGGCCTGGGTGGCTACTGGGCAGAGCGGATTGGTTTTCTGTGCGACATTCGCCAGGTTGTATTTAATCCTAACCTTTTCCCGAATGAGAACATGGAAGGCAAAATTGACCGCCCGGAAGAGTACGTCGATATTGCCACCAAGTGCGTCAGTAATTTTCGCGATAAAAACCGCGACCGGTGTCTGGTGATCCTTTCGCGTAATGATGAGGCGCTCAACAGCCAACGGGCTGCGGAGCTTCTGCATCATTACTATGAGATTGTCTGGGATGAAGAACAGACCCATAAGTTCAAGAACATCTCCCCACATCTGCAGCGCATAAAAGCCTTTAAAACGCTGGGCTAAGTCACAGTCAGTCACCTCCGGAACCCGGTCGCTAATGCGTACCGGGTTTCTTTTTGTCCAGAATTGTCTACTTTTAAGCCATCAAAACTTGATGCATATCAATTTTGGTATGACCAATGCGCCTGACGTGGTATTCTCAATTCACCTGAATGGTTTCAGTGCTGTAACCTGTTGTTAATTAAGGGTTATTTTTATAACTTTTAATTAACAATTGGTTAATAATTTGAGGGGGTCACGTTGACTACGCCATTGAAAAAGATAGTGATTGTAGGCGGTGGTGCTGGCGGGCTGGAGCTGGCCACACAATTGGGTAAGAAGCTGGGTCGCGGTAAAAAAGCCAAAATCACGCTGGTGGATCGTAACCACAGTCACCTGTGGAAACCGTTGCTGCACGAAGTGGCGACCGGATCGCTGGATGAGGGCGTGGACGCGCTGAGCTATCTGGCGCACGCACGCAATCACCATTTCCAGTTCCTGCTGGGTTCCGTGGTGGATATCAACCGTGAAAGCAAAACCATCACCCTGGCAGAGCTGCGTGATGAAAAAGGCGAGCTGCTGGTTCCTGAACGCAAACTGGCGTATGACACGCTGGTAATGGCGCTGGGCAGTACCTCTAACGATTTCAACACGCCGGGCGTGAAAGAGCACTGTATCTTCCTTGATAACCCGCACCAGGCACGTCGTTTCCATCAGGAGATGCTGAACCTGTTCCTGAAGTACACCAATAACATGGGTGCGAATGGCAAGGTTAACATTGCAATTGTCGGCGGCGGGGCAACGGGGGTAGAGCTCTCTGCTGAGCTGCACAATGCGGTGAAACAGCTGCACAGCTACGGCTATAAAGGGTTAACAAACGACGCGCTAAACGTCACGCTGGTCGAAGCCGGTGAACGCATCCTCCCGGCGCTGCCTCCGCGTATCTCCGGTGCGGCGCACAATGAACTCACCAAACTGGGTGTGCGGGTGCTGACACAGACGATGGTGACCAGCGCCGACGAAGGCGGTCTGCACACCAAAGACGGCGAGTACATCAAAGCGGATCTGATGGTCTGGGCGGCAGGTATCAAAGCGCCTGATTTTATGAAAGATATCGGTGGTCTGGAAACGAACCGCATTAACCAGCTGGTGACGGAGCCAACGCTGCAAACCACGCGCGACCCGGAAATCTTTGCGATTGGCGACTGTGCTTCCTGCGCGCGCCCTGAAGGTGGCTTCGTGCCGCCGCGTGCTCAGGCTGCGCACCAGATGGCAAGCCTGGTGCTGCATAATATTCTGGCGCAGTACAAAGGCAAACCGATGAAGACGTATGTCTATAAAGACCACGGCTCTCTGGTATCGCTGTCCAACTTCTCTACCGTCGGTAGCCTGATGGGTAACCTGATGCGTGGCTCGATGATGGTAGAAGGGCGCATAGCACGCTTTGTCTATATTTCACTGTACCGTATGCACCAGATCGCACTGCACGGCTACTTCAAAACGGGTCTGATGATGCTGGTGGGCAGAATCAACCGCGTCATCCGTCCGCGTCTTAAACTCCACTAATCTTTCACTCCCTCCGGGCCCTCCGGAGGGAGTTTTTAGCATATCATGCTGCCCGTCATGGATTAGGTGCTTAAGAGTTCTCCTAAACATGATATATCCCTCTCCAGTGTCCACTTTTTGATCCTTTGTCTTATTGGCGAAGCCGTGGCTTCATTGCAAAATTGTTACCAATAGCAACAAAGGAGGAAGTCCCGTGAATAAATCTATGTTGGCGGGTATAGGGATTGGTGTCGCAGCGGCGTTAGGTGTGGCTGCTGTTGCCAGTCTCAACGTATTAGATCGCGGCCCGCAGTATGCGCAGGTGGTTTCTGCTACTCCCATTAAAGAAACCGTAAAAACCCCTCGTCAGGAGTGCCGTAACGTCTCCGTGACCCACCGTCGTCCGGTACAGGATGAAAACCGTATTGCCGGCTCTGTTCTGGGTGCGGTAGCGGGTGGGGTAATTGGTCACCAGTTTGGCGGTGGCCGGGGTAAAGATGTCGCGACCGTCGTTGGTGCGCTGGGTGGCGGCTATGCCGGCAACCAGGTGCAGGGTGCGATGCAGGATAACGATACTTACACCACGACTCAGCAGCGTTGTAAAACCGTCTATGACAAGTCGGAGAAAATGCTGGGTTATGACGTGACCTACAAAATTGGCGATCAGCAGGGCAAAATCCGTATGGATAAAGACCCAGGAACGCAAATCCCACTGGATGGAAATGGCCAGCTGGTACTGAATAACAAAGTGTAAAAAAGATGTTCTCTGAACTTAGCTCCTCAAGCGCTCAGGCTGAGGAGCTTTTTTTTACCTCAAATTTTGAGGAGTTCAGGCCACAAGCGTAGTGTGGTTTCGGTTATATTCTGCAGTTTTTCCAGCGTCGCGCCTTCACGCGCGCTGATCGACATACCCTGCAAAATACAGCTCAGGTACTGCGCCAGCATCTGCGGCTGACAATGCGCGGGAATTTCACCGCGCTGCTGGCGTTGAGCCAGAAATGCGCTGAGCGTCTCTTCCTGCATGGCATGACGCGATTTCACCGTATTGGCGATCTCTTTCGACGCTGCCGCCAGGGTGGCGGAGGTGTTAATCATAAAGCAGCCCGCGGGCGTATCTTTACTGGTGAAGCAGGTGGCAACGGCGGTGAAGTAATCCCGTAGCGCCTGTTCAACGCTTTTCTCTTCACAAAACAGCTGGGCTTCGTGTTTCGCTGCAAAGCGCGAAATGTATCGGTCCAGCACTGCCCTGAACAGCCCCTCTTTGTTGGTAAATTCAGCATAGAGCGTCGGTGCTTTGGCACCGGTGGCTTCTACCAGATCGGAAAGCGAGGTCGCTTCATACCCATGTTGCCAGAAGAGAGTCATGGCCTTATCAAGCGCTGCATCCCTGTCAAACACTTTTGGTCGGCCACGGCTTTTCTTCGCACAACTCGTGACGTCGGTTGTCATTTGCCGTTGGTCCTCTGTTGATTTGTTGAATAACCATTATAAAAATAAACGCAACCCATCACCAGTGCAGAATGCTTAAAAATAAATTAATCATATATGTATGAAAATTAAAGACTTTAAAAATTAATTAATGCTCGTTATAAAATTATGTTGACGCGTGAGCTGGATCACATTTATGATTTACCTATCGATCGTTAACTAAATCGCTAACGACCTCCAAATTCATCTGCCAAAGGTAAACATCATGAAAAACGTAAAAACCCTCATCGCTGCAGCCGTACTGAGTTCACTTTCTTTCGCAAGCTTTGCTGCTGTACAAGTTCAGTCAACGCCAGCCGATCAGCATAAAGTCGGGACGATCTCTGCGTCTGCCGGGACTAACCTGGGTTCACTGGAAGATCAGCTGGCACAAAAAGCGGAAGCAATGGGTGCAAAATCCTACCGCATCACCTCTGTGACCGGTCCTAACACGCTGCACGGCACGGCTGTCATCTACAAATAAGCCGGGCATAAACCCTCATTTATGCCACTGCAATAAAAAACGCCCTGCTAAGCAGGGCGTTTTACGTTCTGTTTTACATCGACTGCTGAACGATATCGTGATGCCGGGTGACATCGGTCGGCATGCCTGACCGGGCCTCCATCGCACGTTCCATCACCTGGCTCTCGGTATTCGCATTCGTTTTAAAGCTCACCATCGCAGCATTCAGGTTAATGGGTAACGTCTGCGGATCGTCGCCGATATTTTTTGAAAGCGGCTGGTGAATTTCGACCAGCCGTACGCCGCCCGGCTCCTCAGAGACTTTAATCGGTGTGTTGATAATATTCACTTTAGTCCCCGGCGTAACGACGTTGAACAGCGTTTTGATATCGTCATCGCGCAGACGAATACAGCCGGAGCTGACGCGCATGCCGATGCCAAAGTCGGCATTCGTTCCGTGCAGCAGGTAAACCCCACCGTATGCCGCCAGGCGGATCGCGTGGTGCCCCATAGGGTTATCCGGGCCAGCCGGAACAACCGCGGGAAGATCGATGCCCTGGGCTTTATAACGGGCGCGAATGTTGGCCGTTGGCGTCCAGGTTGGATTCGCCCGTTTATCCGAGACGGTCGTCACCATCGTCGGTGTCAGGGTGTCGCCGCCCAGTTGACCGATACCGATAGGGTAGACGGTCACTTCATTTTTACCCGGCGGATAATAATAAAGACGTAACTCAGCCAGGTTTATGACGATCCCCTCGCGCGGGGCATCCGGCAGGAGAGTTTGTAACGGGATCGTCAGTACGCTGCCCGCTCGCGGGACATACGGATCGACGCCGGGGTTCGCCTGCAGCAGAGCCAGAAAACCGACGTTATATTTTTTGGCAATCGCTTCCAGTGAACCGCCATTATTTTCAACCACATGAAAGCGGTTTTCCCCGACCAGCTTGCTGCCAGGCGGTGGAAGAGGCCAGGTGTTTGCGCGAGCGGGAAGTGCAACCGCGACGGCGGCAGCCAGCGTAAACAGGGTTATCCAGCGGGTAAAACGCGAAGAGGTCATCATCACCATAATCCATATAAATGATAAGGTTATTGTTTTATAAGGTGTTAATGATAATTATGGCGAAAGGGTGTGTCGGGAAGATCGGGTGAAGTGCAAAGAGTTTGTAAATTGTCCCCCCGGCAGCACTGGCTAACGGGGGGAGGTCAGATTACTCGACCGCGTTCTCTTCGAGCTGCCGCATAAAGTTACGCACCCAGTCCATACGGGTTTTGCGATCCGCCAGCTCCTGGGTAAATTTCAGACGGGTTGGCCCATCCAGGCGGAAATACTGCGGCTGTTTTTGCAGCAGGCCAATCAGCCACATCGGGTTGACGTGGTTCTTCTCGGCGAATTCAATGACGCCGCCTTTTTCATTACCTTCAAGTTTGCGGATCCCCAGCTTCTGCGCCTGCTGGCGCAGCCGCGCGATATCCAGCAGATTTCTCGCCGCATCGGGCAGCAGGCCAAAGCGGTCAATCAGTTCCACTTTGATCTCTTCCAGCTCATTTTCATTCTTCGCGCTGGCAATGCGTTTGTAGAATGACAGGCGGGTATTCACATCAGGAATGAAATCATCCGGCAGCAGGGACGGCATACGCAACTCGACCTCGGTCTGCTGGCTGGTGAGATCTTCCAGCGACGGCTCGCGTCCGGCCTTCAGGGCATCAACCGCGTTTTCCAGCAGCTCCATATAGAGCGAGAAGCCGATGGTTTCCATGGAGCCGCTCTGATCCTCGCCCAGCAGTTCGCCGGCACCACGGATCTCAAGATCGTGCGTGGCCAGCGCAAAGCCTGCACCGAGGTCTTCCAGCGAGGCGATGGCTTCCAGACGCTTTTGCGCGTCGGTGGTCATCGCTTTCGGATGCGGGGTCAACAGCCAAGCGTAAGCCTGATGATGCGAACGGCCGACGCGACCGCGCAGCTGATGAAGCTGCGCCAGACCAAAGTGATCCGCACGCTCAATAATGATGGTATTCGCCGTCGGGATATCAATGCCGGTCTCAATGATGGTGGTACACACCAGTACGTTAAAGCGCTGGTGGTGGAAGTCGTTCATCACCCGCTCCAGCTCGCGCTCGCGCATCTGCCCGTGGCCGATGGCAATACGCGCTTCCGGTACCAGCTCGGCCAGCCTGTCCGCGGCTTTCTGGATATTTTCAACGTCGTTATAAAGATAATAAACCTGGCCCCCGCGCAGTACCTCACGCAGGATCGCCTCGCGTACCACCAGATTATCGTACTCGCGGACAAAGGTTTTCACCGCCAGACGACGCGCCGGTGGTGTGGCGATAATCGACAGATCGCGCATGCCGCTCATCGCCATGTTCAGCGTACGCGGAATTGGCGTTGCGGTCAGGGTCAGAATATCGACGTCGGCGCGCATCGCTTTGATCCGCTCTTTGTGACGCACCCCGAAGCGGTGCTCTTCGTCGACGATCAGCAGCCCCAAATCTTTCCACTTCACGTCGCTTTGCAGCAGCTTGTGCGTACCTATCAGAATATCGATTTTGCCTTCGCTTGCCTGTTCGAGGATCTGCGTCTGCTCTTTGGCGCTGCGAAAACGTGACAGCATCTCAATGCGCACCGGCCAGTTGGCGAAACGGTCGCGGAAGTTGTCGAAGTGCTGCTGGGCGAGCAGGGTGGTCGGCACCAGCACCGCCACCTGCTTGTTGTTTTCAACCGCCAGGAAGGCGGCGCGCATCGCCACTTCGGTTTTGCCGAAGCCGACGTCGCCGCAGACTAAGCGGTCCATCGCCAGCGGCTGGCACATGTCGCTCAGTACGGCGTTGATGGCCTGGGCCTGGTCCGGCGTGGTTTCAAACGGGAAGCTGTCGCAGAACATCTGGTACTGCTCTTTATCATGCTTAAAGGCGAAGCCCTCTTTGGCCGCGCGCTGGGCGTAGATATCCAGCAGCTCGGCCGCCACGTCGCGTACTTTCTCCGCCGCTTTCTGGCGCGCGCGAGCCCAGGCATCGCCGCCCAGTTTGTGCAGCGGGGCGTTATCCTCCGCGCCACCTGCGTATCGGCTGATCAGATGCAGGGATGACACCGGAACATACAGTTTGGCGTCGTTGGCGTAGGTCAGCATCAGATATTCACCTTTGATGCCGCCGGCTTCCAGCGTGGTCATTCCCTGATAGCGCCCAACGCCATGCTCCAGGTGAACAATGGGCTGGCCCGGATGCAGCTCGGCCAGGTTACGGATCAGCGTGTCCGGGTTAATGGTTCGACGGCTGTCCTGACGGCGCCGCGCGACGCGCTCACCCAGCAGATCGCTTTCGCAAATCAGCGCCAGGTTGTTGAGCGTATCAATAAACCCGTGTTCGGCGGCACCAATCATCAGATAACGGCCGTTTCCGGCCGCGTCGCTCAGGCGCTGAATGCGTTTCGGCGCAACTTTTATTCGCCCCAGCAGCTCGCCGAGTGCTTCGCGGCGGCCTTCACTCTCAACGGAGAACACCACCGGGCCGGTAAAGGACTCCAGGAACTTACGCAGATTATCCAGCGGCGATTTCTGCTGCGCCTGAACGGCCAGGTCCGGCAGCGTCCGGAAGGCGAGGTTGGTGTTGGCGGCCTTATCGGCAAGCGAATCGGTTTTGAGCTGGATCCGCGGCCAGCGCTTCAGCTCCGCATTGAGTTCGTCGGTACGCAGCCACAGCGCTTCCGGCGGCAGCAGCGGACGCATCGGGTCAACGCCCCGGTTTTCGAAGCGGGCGCGGGTTTCGCTTTCGAAACGGCTGGCGCTGGCGTCGATATCGCCGGTGTTCACAATCAGCGTATTTGCCGGGAAGTAGCTGAACAGGGCAGGCAGCGGCTCGTTAAAGAACAACGGCTGCCAGTATTCGATCCCGGCCGGGAGCGTGCCTTTGCTAACCTGCTGATAGATATGCTCGGCATCACGCTTCACGTCGAACTTATCGCGCCACTGGCTGCGGAACAGTTCGATGGCAGTTTTGTCCGTCGGGAATTCATGTGCGGGCAGTAAGTTAATGGACTCTACTTCCTCCAGCGTGCGCTGGGTGTCGGCGTCGAACACGCGCAGGCTGTCGATTTCATCATCGAAGAAATCGAGACGATACGGCTGGTCGCTGCCCATAGGATACAGGTCAAGCAGTGCGCCACGGGTTGCGTATTCCCCGTGCTCCATCACCTGATCGACATGGCGATAGCCGGCACCGTCAAGCTGCTCGCGCAGGGCATCACGGGACAGGCGCTGGCCTTTTTTCATCACCAGCGCATGACCATGCAGATAGCTGTGCGGACAGACGCGCTGCATCAGGGTATTCACCGGCACAATCAGCACACCGCGCTGCATGGTCGGCAACTGGTAGAGCGTCGACAGGCGCGAGGAGATGATCTCCTGATGCGGAGAGAAGCTGTCATACGGCAGCGTTTCCCAGTCGGCCAGGCTGAACACCAGGCTATCGGTGAACTGGCGGATTTCGTCGTGCAGGCGCAGGGCATTTTGCATATCCGGGGCAACAAGCACCACCGGGCCGGGGTGTCGTTCAGCAATTTCTGCCACCAGCGTGGCGCACGCCGCGCCCGTAAGTTCACCCAACTGGCGCTGGTCGCCCGCTTTGACAGGCAAGGAATAACGATAGTGTTCAGGCATGGCTATGTCAGAGTCTCTTATGGATATACCAACAGTATTGGGGCATATCACTGATACGCAATGTCTTTATTATCCTCGATCGTTTTACTTAAGCAAATTGTAACCGCACGGGGTGACTTTCCGCCCCCAAAACGGGGGCGGAGAGGGCATTAGCGGGTGGACGGTGACAGGGAGAGCGTTGACGGAGGAGAGAAGAAAAGATCGCCAAACAGCGCGGTGGAGAGTTTGCGCACCCCGAGCCCGGCAAGGGTGCAGATAAGCAGGCTGGCAAACGGATAGACCAGAATTAAGCCCAGCTCTGCCCAGACCGGCCAGTATGCGGCATTCATCTCGCCAATCAGGAACAGGCTGAAGGCCTCAATGAGGATGCGGTGGGTGGTATAGATCGCAATGGTGTTGGAGCCAATCACGTTCAGCAGATTGTTGGGATGCACGGCGTAACGCTGCTCAATACTGTAGAAAAGCTTCATGATCAACACAATCGACAGCAGGGAAAGCAGGAGAGGAACGTTAGCAAACCACAGCACCACGGAGACGGCGGCGAACGCGCCTGTCGCCAGCCACGTGCGGCGCAGGTTGAAACTTTTCATCCACGCCATCAGCTCTGCGCCATACCACGCTCCGAGGCTGTAGTAGATCATGTTGCGTACTACGCTGTTCATTCCCCACCACGGCAACGGCAGGAAGTTGATCGCGACGCTCGCCAGTGCCAGCAGCCCGAGCACCGGTAGCTTCCAGCGGCTCAGCAGTTTACACAGCGTGAAGTAGACGACCAGAGCATACAGATACCACAGGCTGGTGCTGGCGGTGAGCATACCGCGTACAAATCCTGAGAGGGAATCGGCGTAGGCCGCGTTCGAGGAGGTGGCAAGCTCACGATCGGGCGCCAGCCAGGCATTCAGGTGGGTCAATGCCTGCCATTGCAGAATCCCCCACAGCACCAGAACCCAGACAATGCTCCAGATCCGTTTGTCGAGACTGGTTCGCCAGTTCACCTCATCGATATAACGACGGATCAGATAGCCGGAGATAAAGAAGAATACCGGCATGCGGAATGGGGCGAGGTAGAGATTAAAATAGACCCAACATTTCGCGAGAAGACCGGATAGCGGGTGTTGCAGCCCGCTCAGGTGCGGATAAAAGGTGATGACCGAATGATAGATAACCACCAGGCAGATACACAGCCCTTTTATCTGGTTAATCCATAATGCTTTTTGCTTCATTGTTCGCGACTACCTTAAATTGCCATAAACGAACGAGCAATTGTTGTGAAATGAAACCGGGATGTAACGGGTAACAGTCTGTATCAGGAGGTTTTTCGGAAAAGGTGGAGGTTGCGAGGCGACGATTCAGACAATAGCACGCTGATTTATCTGAATTTTTCAGAAAAATGATTACCAAAGCTTACGGTTTCAGTCATTTACGCTTAACGGATTCGCTTATATACTCGTGGGTCTGCTATCAGCAAACAGACGGATTTCATGTATCAACCTGTCGCACTCTTCATAGGCTTACGTTACATGCGTGGGCGCGCCGCGGACCGCTTCGGTCGCTTTGTCTCCTGGCTTTCGACTATTGGCATTACGCTCGGCGTGATGGCACTGGTGACGGTCCTTTCCGTCATGAATGGCTTCGAGCGCGAGCTGCAAAACAACATCCTGGGGCTGATGCCGCAGGCCGTTCTCTCCTCCACCAACGGTTCGCTGAACCCGCAACAGCTGCCGGAAAGCGCGGCGAAGTTACAGGGTGTCACGCGCGTTGCGCCGTTAACAACCGGCGACGTGGTGCTGCAAAGCGCCCGCAGCGTGGCGGTCGGCGTCATGCTGGGTATTGACCCGGCACAAAACGATCCGCTGACCCCGTACCTGGTTAACGTGAAGCAGACCGATCTGGCCGCCGGAAAATACAACGTTATTCTGGGTGAGCAGCTTGCCGGCCAGCTTGGCGTCAACCGTGGCGACCAGCTGCGTGTGATGGTGCCCTCTGCCAGTCAGTTTACGCCGATGGGGCGCCTGCCAAGCCAGCGCCTGTTTAACGTAATTGGTACTTTTGCCGCCAACAGCGAAGTCGATGGTTATCAGATGCTGGTTAACATCCAGGACGCTTCGCGCCTGATGCGTTACCCGGCAGGGAACATCACGGGCTGGCGCCTGTGGCTCGACGCGCCGCTGAAGGTTGATACCCTCAGCCAGCAAAAACTGCCGGACGGCACCAAATGGCAGGACTGGCGCGAACGTAAAGGCGAACTGTTCCAGGCCGTGCGTATGGAAAAAAACATGATGGGGCTGCTGTTGAGCCTGATCGTGGCCGTGGCCGCTTTTAACATCATCACTTCGCTGGGTCTGATGGTGATGGAAAAGCAGGGCGAGGTCGCCATCCTGCAAACCCAGGGGCTCACGCCGCGCCAGATCATGGCGGTCTTTATGGTGCAGGGTGCCAGCGCCGGGATTATCGGCGCGCTGCTGGGGGCGGGGCTCGGCGCATTGCTTGCCAGCCAGCTTAATAATTTAATGCCGATCA
>NZ_JTLF01000306.1:0-19724 GCF_000798855.1 Enterobacter sp. ZOR0014
GCAGCCCCGGCTTTCGCCGGGGCTGCGAAGTGTTTATTTCTTCCCGCCGTACTGGCTAAACCACGCCAGCATTCTCTGCCAGCCATCTTTCGCCGATTCCGCGTGATAACTCGGACGGTAATCTGCGTTAAACGCATGTCCGGCATCCGGATACACCACAATCTCCGCATTGGCATTGGCTGCCCGTAGCGCATGGCGCATGGTTTCTACCGAATCAAGCGAAATACCGGTGTCCTGGCCGCCATACAGACCCAGCACCGGGGCATTGAGCTCAGTGGCGATGTCCACCGGATGTTTTGGCGAATTCAGCGTTTTCTCGCCCACCAGTTTGCCATACCAGGCGACAGCCGCTTTGAGCTGCGGATTGTGTGCGGCATACAGCCAGCTAATGCGTCCGCCCCAGCAGAAGCCGGTGACCATCAGACGGTGCGGGTCGCCGCCGTTACGCGCCGCCCAGCTGGCAACGTGGTCGAGATCGGCCAGCACCTGCGCGTCCGGGACTTTGCTGACCAGATTGCTGAACAACGTTGGAATATCGCTATAGTCGTTCGGATCGCCCTGACGGAAGTAGAGTTCTGGCGCAACGGCCAGATATCCTTCAAGTGCCAGGCGACGGCAGAGGTCGCGAATATGTTCGTGAACCCCAAAAATCTCCTGAACCACAATCACGATGGGCAGCGGACCGTCTGCCGATTTTGGTCGTGCGTGATAGGCAGGCATATTCTCCCCCTGCGAGGGAATGGAGGTCTCTCCCGCCGTAATGGCCTCTTCTGAGGTTGAAACGATGGTTGAAGCAAGCGGGGCCGCAGCAGGTGCAAAACCGGTTTTTTCAGTCATGGCATTCTCCGTACCAATGAGTTAGCGCAAAGGTAAATATAGACACCAGGTTAACAACTCACAGTGCCTTAAACGGTCTATCTTTTGTGCAGCACCTGACGATATAACTTGTTAATGTGATGTGAATCACTTTTTGATGGAAATTCACTGCAATCATTTTCATTCATGGTGAGATGCATCACGAAATTATGCTTACTGCTTCTGTAAAGTACCGTTTTACTTCTTCTGA
Organism: Enterobacter sp. ZOR0014; assembly: GCF_000798855.1. NCBI lineage: Bacteria > Pseudomonadati > Pseudomonadota > Gammaproteobacteria > Enterobacterales > Enterobacteriaceae > Enterobacter > Enterobacter sp. ZOR0014. The sequence goes on from NZ_JTLF01000306.1 coordinate 1,067, forward strand.
CTAACCGACCCACAGAGGAGTCACCTATGTCTAAGTCTGATGTTTTTCATCTCGGCCTCACTAAAAATGATTTACAAGGGGCTACGCTCGCTATCGTCCCTGGCGACCCTGAGCGTGTGGAAAAGATCGCCGCGCTGATGGATAAGCCGGTCAAACTGGCTGCCCATCGTGAATTCACCACCTGGCGTGCAGAGCTGGATGGCAAAGCGGTGATTGTGTGCTCCACCGGTATCGGCGGTCCGTCTACCTCTATTGCAGTTGAAGAGCTGGCGCAGCTGGGCATTCGTACTTTCCTGCGTATCGGCACGACCGGCGCGATTCAGCCGCACATCAACGTGGGCGACGTACTGGTGACGACGGCATCCGTTCGTCTGGACGGGGCAAGCCTGCACTTTGCGCCTATGGAATTCCCGGCAGTGGCTGACTTCGAATGCACCACCGCGCTGGTTGAAGCCGCGAAGTCCGTGGGCGCGACCACCCACGTTGGCGTAACCGCCTCTTCCGACACCTTCTACCCGGGCCAGGAGCGCTACGACACCTTCTCTGGCCGCGTTGTGAGCCGTTTCAAAGGCTCAATGGAAGAGTGGCAGTCCATGGGCGTAATGAACTACGAAATGGAATCCGCGACGCTGCTGACCATGTGTGCAAGCCAGGGTCTGCGTGCCGGTATGGTGGCGGGCGTTATCGTCAACCGTACTCAGCAGGAGATCCCGAACGCCGAAACCATGAAGCAGACCGAAAGTCATGCGGTGAAAATTGTGGTGGAAGCGGCTCGTCGCCTGATCTAGCCCTCTCTTCTCAAATCAAAGGCCGACGCGTTCGGCCTTTATTTTTTGCGTAGCGCCTCGCAGGAAAACCCTTTCAAACTGGACGTTTATACAGCACAATTCTATTTTGTGCGGGTAATACGTTGATGCAGGGGGCATTGTGGATATCTCAATCCTGATTTATGCGGTGATTGCGCTGGCGGGCGTTGCGATAGGCTGGCTGATTTCCAGCTACCAGCATGCGCAGCAGAAGGCCGATCAGCTGGCGGAGCGCGAAGAGATCGTCGCCGAGCTCAGCGCGGTAAAGCAACAGCTTGCGCTAAGTGACCACTGGCGCGACGAGTGCGAGCTGCTCAATAACGAACTGCGCAACCTGCGTGATATCAACACGTCGCTGGAGGCCGATCTCCGCGAAGTGACTACCCGCCTCGAATCCACGCAGCTGCATGCGGAAGACAAAATCCGTCAGATGATTAACAGCGAGCAGCGCCTCAGCGAGCAGTTTGAGAATCTCGCCAACCGCATTTTCGAACACAGCAACCGCCGCGTTGACGAACAGAATCGCCAGAGTCTGAACAGCCTGCTGACGCCGCTGCGTGAACAGCTGGACGGTTTTCGCCGTCAGGTGCAGGACAGCTTTGGACAGGAAGCCCGCGAGCGGCACACGCTGGCGCACGAGATTCGTAATCTTCAGCAGTTGAATGCGCAAATGGCGCAGGAGGCGGTCAACCTCACTCGGGCGCTGAAAGGGGATAACAAAACCCAGGGTAACTGGGGAGAAGTGGTGCTCACCCGCGTGCTGGAGGCCTCTGGCCTGCGCGAGGGGTATGAATACGAAACGCAGGTGAGTATCGAAAACGATGCCCGCTCGCGGATGCAGCCGGACGTCATTGTGCGTCTGCCGCAGGGGAAAGATGTGGTGATCGACGCCAAAATGACGCTGGTGGCGTATGAGCGTTACTTTAATGCGGAAGACGACTACACGCGCGAGTCGGCGCTGCAGGAGCATATTGCCTCCGTGCGTAACCATATCCGACTGCTGGGCAGAAAAGATTATCAGCAGCTTCCGGGGCTGCGCTCGCTGGACTATGTGCTGATGTTTATTCCGGTCGAACCGGCGTTCCTGCTGGCCCTCGACAGACAGCCCGAACTGATCACCGAAGCGCTCAAAAATAATATTATGCTGGTGAGCCCCACCACCCTGCTGGTGGCATTACGTACCATTGCTAACCTGTGGCGCTATGAGCACCAGAGCCGCAATGCACAGAAGATTGCCGAGCGTGCCAGCAAGCTGTACGACAAAATGCGCCTCTTCGTGGACGATATGTCCTCGGTCGGGCAAAGCCTGGACCGTGCGCAGGATAACTACCGTCAGGCGATGAAAAAACTCGCCTCCGGGCGGGGCAACCTGCTTGCTCAGGCTGAAGCATTCCGCGGCCTGGGGGTGGAGGTCAAACGCGAGATTAATCCGGAACTGGTGGAGCAGGCCACGGCGCAAGACGAAGAGTTCCGTCTGCGTGAAGGCGCAGATGAGCAAAAGACCCCCAGTGAAGACAACGAGTTAACGACGGATTTATCGTCTGACGAGCCGCCGACACGTTTCTATCACGGCGGTTGAATCGTAGGGCAAACGCGCCCAATCTGTTACACTTCACGAACATTTGACTGATTAGCAGGCTCTGAGATGGTTGACGATTCACAAGACACGACGCACTTTGGCTTTCAGACTGTCGCCAAAGCGCAGAAAGCTGACATGGTGGCCCACGTATTTCATTCCGTGGCGGCGAAGTACGATGTGATGAATGACTTGATGTCGTTCGGCATTCATCGCTTGTGGAAACGCTTCACCATTGACTGCAGCGGTGTGCGCCGTGGACAAACCGTGCTGGATTTAGCCGGTGGAACAGGCGATCTGACGGCGAAGTTTTCCCGTCTGGTGGGTGAAACTGGCCGCGTTGTTCTGGCCGATATTAATGACTCCATGCTGAAAATGGGACGCGAAAAGTTGCGTAACATCGGCGTGGTGGGCAATGTGGAATACGTGCAGGCAAACGCCGAAGCGCTGCCATTCCCGGATAATACCTTTGACTGCATCACGATCTCCTTCGGCCTGCGTAACGTCACCGACAAAGAAAAAGCGCTGCGCTCCATGTACCGTGTACTGAAGCCGGGTGGACGTCTGCTGGTGCTCGAGTTCTCAAAACCGATCATTGAGCCGCTGAGCAAAGCCTACGACGCCTATTCCTTCCACGTGCTGCCGCGTATCGGTGAACTGGTGGCGAACGACGCGGAGAGCTACCGCTATCTGGCGGAGTCCATTCGCATGCACCCGGATCAGGACACCCTAAAAGCCATGATGCAGGATGCGGAATTTGAGAACGTTGAATACTTCAACATGACGGCGGGTGTCGTTGCGCTGCATCGCGGTTACAAATTCTGAGTGGAGGTGTCCCGTGCCCTTTAAACCCTTAGTCACCGCAGGCATCGAGAATGTGCTCAATGCCTTCCTGTATCGCGCGCCGGCGCTAAAAGCTGCACGTCAGCGACTTAACGGGAAGGTCCTGCGCATTGTATTAAAAGAGTTCTCAACGCCGCTCGTGCTGGTCTTCAGCGAACGCCAGCTCGATGTTCTGGGTGAGTGGGAAGGCGAGGCGGATTGCTCGGTCATTACCCATATGAGCGTGCTGCCAAAACTGCGCGATCGCCAGCAATTGACGGCGCTTATCCGCAGCGGTGAGCTGGAAGTGGAGGGCGACATCCAGGTCGTACAAAACTTCGTTGCGCTCAGCGATCTGGCGGAGTTTGACCCGGCAGAACTGCTCGCGCCTTTTATTGGTGACATCGCCGCTGAAGGGATCGGGAAAGCTATTCATGGCGGCACGGCGTTCTTGCGTAAAAATCTGCAACGGCAGCAGCGCTATGCCGCAGAAGTCCTGACTGAAGAGTGGCGCATGGCCCCCGGTCCGCTGGAAGTGGCATGGTTTGCGGAAGAAACCGCTGCTGTTGAACGTGCGGTTGATGCATTAACCAAACGGCTGGAAAAACTGGAGGGCAAATGACGCCTGGTGAAATTCGGCGCCTCTATTTTATCGTCCACACCTTTTTGAGTTACGGGCTCGATGAGCTTATCCCCAAAATGCGTATCACGCTGCCGCTTAGAATCTGGCGGCGGATGTTGTTCTGGATGCCTAATCGTCATAAAGGTCAGCCGCTGGGTGAACGTCTGCGTCTGGCGCTGCAGGAGCTTGGCCCGGTATGGATTAAGTTCGGACAGATGCTCTCAACCCGCCGCGATCTCTTCCCGCCTCATATTGCCGATGAACTGGCAATGCTGCAGGACCGTGTTGCCCCGTTTGACGGAGTGAGGGCGAAGAAACAGATCGAAGAGGCAATGGGTAATCTTCCCGTTGAAACCTGGTTTGACGATTTCGAAATAGCCCCGCTGGCGTCGGCGTCTATTGCTCAGGTGCATACCGCGCGTCTGAAAGAGAACGGCAAAGAGGTGGTGATCAAGGTGATCCGCCCGGATATCCTGCCGGTCATCAAAGCTGACATGAAGCTGATTTATCGTCTGGCGCGCTGGGTACCACGTTTGTTACCTGATGGCCGTCGTCTGCGCCCGATGGAAGTGGTGCGGGAATACGAAAAAACGCTGATTGATGAGCTTAACCTGCTGCGCGAGTCGGCAAACGCCATTCAGCTGCGTCGTAATTTTGAAAACAGCCCGATGCTTTATGTGCCCGAGGTCTATTCAGACTACTGCAGTCAGAACATGATGGTCATGGAGCGCATCTACGGCATTCCGGTTTCGGATGTGGCGGCGCTTGAGAAGCAGGGAACGAACATGAAGCTGCTGGCCGAACGTGGCGTTCAGGTCTTCTTTACTCAGGTGTTCCGCGACAGCTTTTTCCATGCGGATATGCACCCGGGCAATATTTTTGTGAGCTACGAGCATCCTGAGGATCCGAAGTATATCGGTATCGACTGCGGGATTGTGGGGTCGCTGAATAAAGAAGATAAGCGTTATCTGGCCGAGAACTTTATCGCGTTCTTCAACCGTGACTACCGTAAGGTGGCTGAGCTGCACGTAGACTCCGGCTGGGTTCCGCCAGACACCAACGTCGAAGAGTTTGAGTTTGCTATTCGTACCGTCTGCGAGCCGATTTTTGAAAAGCCGCTGGCAGAAATCTCCTTCGGGCACGTGCTGTTAAACCTGTTTAATACGGCTCGCCGCTTTAATATGGAAGTTCAGCCGCAATTAGTTTTACTTCAGAAAACATTACTTTACGTTGAGGGTGTAGGTCGCCAACTCTATCCTCAGTTAGACTTGTGGAAGACGGCTAAACCGTTCCTGGAATCCTGGATTAAGGATCAGGTAGGTTTTCCAGCGCTGGTGCGCTCATTGAAAGAGAAAGGCCCGTTCTGGATTGAAAAAATGCCCGAAATTCCTGAACTGGTTTACGACAGTTTGCGTCAGAGCAAGAACCTTCAGCACAGCATGGATAAAATCGCCCGCGAGCTTCAGTCCAGTCGCGTGCGCCAGGGGCAATCACGCTATCTCTTTGGGATTGGCGCAACGCTGCTGTTGAGCGGGACGTTGCTGCTAATCAATCGTCCGGACTGGCAGATGATGCCCGCCTGGCTGATGGCTGGCGGGGTTGTTGTCTGGCTAGCCGGATGGAGAAAAACGCGCTGAGTTTGCGTCGCCATCGACGGGTCGCATACGTATAATGCGACTTGACCAATTAATCATCTATTCCTGAGGAATTTGTATGGGTGGTATCAGTATCTGGCAATTAGTCATTATTGCCGTCATCGTCGTGCTGCTGTTTGGCACTAAAAAGCTCGGTTCTATCGGTTCCGATCTGGGCGCGTCTATCAAAGGCTTCAAGAAAGCAATGAGCGATGATGAGAACAAGCAGGATAAAACCAGCCAGGATGCTGATTTTACTGCGAAATCCATCTCCGATAAGCAAGAAGAAGCCAAAAAAGAAGACGCCAAAAGCCACGATAAAGAGCAGGTGTAAGTCGTGTTCGACATTGGTTTTAGTGAGCTGCTGCTGGTCTTTGTGATTGGCCTGATCGTGCTGGGTCCGCAGCGTCTGCCCGTGGCGGTGAAAACCGTTGTGGGCTGGGTGCGTGCGCTGAGATCGCTGGCATCGACCGTTCAGAATGAACTGGCACAGGAACTTAAGCTCCAGGAGTTTCAGGAAAGCCTGAAAAAGGTCGAGAAGGCGAGCATGGATAACCTGACGCCGGAACTGAAAGCCTCAATGGATGAACTGCGCGAAGCGGCGGAATCCATGAAGCGCTCTTACAGCGTTAACGATCCTGAAAAAGCGAGCGATGAAGCGAACACCATTCATAACCCGGTGGTGAAGGACAGCGAAGCGCAACGTGAGGGCGTGACGCCAGCGAGTGCTGAGCACCAGGCCGCCGCGCCAGAACAGACGCCGCAGGAAACCGAAGTGAAAAAACAGGCGCAGCCGGAAGACCCCACGATAAAAGTGGCGGAAGCGAAACCCGTCGCGCCTGTTTCCGAATCATCCCCCTCGTCGAGTGATAAAGCGTAACCATGGCAGTAGATGATACTCAACCGCTTATTACGCACCTTATTGAGCTGCGTAAGCGCCTGTTAAACTGCATTATTGCGGTTCTGGTGATATTCCTGTGCCTGGTCTATTTCGCCAACGATATCTATCAGGTGGTCTCTGCACCGCTGATTAAGCAGATGCCGCTGGGGGCAACGATGATTGCAACAGATGTTGCCTCACCGTTCTTTACCCCTATTAAGCTCACCTTTTGGGTGTCGTTGATTGCGTCTGCACCCGTCATCCTTTATCAGGTATGGGCGTTTGTGGCGCCAGCGCTGTATAAACATGAACGTAAACTGGTGATCCCGCTGCTGGTCTCCAGCTCGTTGCTGTTCTATATCGGTATGGCGTTTGCCTACTTCGTTGTCTTCCCGCTGGCCTTTGGCTTCCTGACGCATACCGCGCCGGAAGGGGTGCAGGTGTCGACAGATATCGCCAGCTATCTCAGCTTCGTCATGGCGCTGTTTATGGCGTTTGGCGTGGCATTTGAAGTGCCGGTCGCCATTGTGCTGCTTTGCTGGGTTGGGGTAACGACCCCTGAAGACCTGCGTAAAAAGCGTCCGTATATCCTGGTAGGTGCATTTGTGGTCGGCATGCTGCTCACGCCGCCGGATGTTTTCTCGCAGACGTTACTGGCCATACCGATGTATTGCCTCTTTGAGGTTGGCGTATTCTTCTCGCGTTTCTACGTGGGTAAAGGACGCCGATCGGACGATGTAGACGATGCGTCTGAAAAGACGACTGAAGAGTAAAACCAGCCGCCCGTCAGGGCGGTTGTTATATGGGGATTCGCATGTTTGATATCGGACTCAACCTGACCAGCTCGCAGTTTGCAAAAGATCGCGATGACGTTGTTGCGCGTGCTTTTGACGCCGGCGTTAAAGGACTCCTGCTGACCGGAACTAACCTTCATGAGAGCGAGCAGGCGCAGCTTCTGGCGCAACGTTATCAACACTGCTGGTCAACCGCAGGCATCCACCCTCATGACAGTAGCCAGTGGACCGAGGAGAGCGCACAAATCCTTTACAGACTCGCGAAAACCGCTGAGGTGGTGGCCATTGGTGAGTGTGGGCTCGATTTTAACCGCAACTTCTCCACGCCTGACGAACAGGAAAAGGCATTCACTGCCCAGCTTGCTCTGGCGGCAGAGCTTGAAATGCCCGTCTTTATGCATTGCCGCGACGCGCACGAACGTTTTCTCGCGCTTCTGGAGCCCTGGCTGGATAAACTCCCCGGCGCAGTGCTGCACTGCTTCACCGGTTCAAGGCAGGAGGCGCAGGAGTGCCTGGCGCGCGGGCTGTTTCTCGGCATTACCGGCTGGGTTTGTGATGAGCGCCGCGGGCTTGAGCTACGCGAGCTGTTACCGTTGATTCCGGCCGACCGTTTGCTTATTGAGACCGATGCGCCTTATCTGCTGCCGAGAGATATGACGCCCAAACCGTCATCGCGGCGAAATGAGCCTGCATACCTGGGGCACATTGTTGAGCGCGTGGCGCGATGGCGTGGAGACGATCCGCACTGGCTTTCTGCGCAGACGGATGACAACGTGCGCCATCTCTTCAGGATCAGTTTTTAAACTTTACGGAAGTCGGTATTTTTGACGCTCTGCAACACCTGCTTGTTCAGCAGGTTGAGCAACAACATGGAGCGTGCTTCACCGTCCGGCTCGGCGAAAATTGCCTGCAGGCCTTCGAATGCACCTTCCGTAATGACGACGTTATCACCCGCGTAAGGGGTTTCCGGGTCGGTGATCCCTTCGGGCTGTTGATACACCGAAAGCTGATGAATGACCGTCGACGGAACGGTGGCCGGGTGGGCGCCAAAACGAACGAAGTGGCTGACGCCGCGCGTTGCGCTGATGGTGGTGGTGTGGATCACCTCAGGGTCGAACTCCACGAACAGGTAGTTCGGGAATAACGGCTCACTGACGGTTGTGCGCTTCCCGCGCTGCATTTTTTCAAGCGTGATCACGGGTGTCAGACAATTTACAGACTGACGTTCAAGATGTTCCTGCGCGCGCTGAAGTTGCCCGCGTTTGCAATACAGTAAATACCAGGCCTGCATAATCACTCTTTCCCTTAGTTCGGGGCGCAAGCATATCAAAACCCTGGAGGGATCGCTAAGTTGATTATAATGGGTGAACCTGGAACAGAACGCATAAGTTCACGCTAATTTAACAAAATTACAGCATCAAGCAGGCTTACGCCGTATAATGAAGCGCTTACAGAGAGGCCATGACTAACTGCATGAAATACCACGATCTCCGCGACTTCCTGACGCTGCTGGAAAAGCAGGGCGAACTCAAACGCATTACACTTCCTGTTGATCCTTATCTGGAAATGACAGAAATTGCTGACCGCACCCTGCGTGCCGGTGGCCCCGCGTTACTCTTTGAAAATCCGAAAGGTTACTCCATGCCGGTGCTGTGCAACCTGTTTGGTACACCGCGTCGTGTCGCATTGGGGATGGGGCAGGAAGACGTTACCGCGTTGCGTGAAGTGGGTAAGCTGCTGGCATTTCTGAAAGAGCCAGAGCCACCGAAAGGCTTCCGCGATCTGTTCGACAAGCTGCCGCAGTTTAAGCAAGTGCTGAACATGCCAACCAAACGTCTGCGCGGTGCGCCGTGCCAGCAAAAAGTGCTGGAAGGCGATGCGGTTGATTTGACCAAAATTCCCATTATGCAGTGCTGGCCTGAAGATGCTGCGCCGCTGATCACCTGGGGTTTGACCGTCACGCGCGGTCCGCATAAAGAACGGCAAAATCTGGGTATTTACCGCCAGCAGTTGATTGGTAAGAATAAGCTCATCATGCGCTGGCTGTCGCATCGCGGCGGCGCGCTGGATTTCCAGGAGTGGTGCGCTGCGCATCCGGGTGAACGTTTCCCGGTCTCTGTCGCCTTAGGCGCTGACCCGGCCACTATTCTGGGAGCCGTCACACCCGTGCCGGATACGCTCTCTGAATATGCGTTTGCCGGCCTGCTGCGCGGGACAAAAACCGAAGTCGTGAAGTGTATTTCGAACGATCTCGAAGTTCCGGCCAGTGCGGAAATTGTGCTGGAAGGTTACCTTGAGCAGGGCGAACTGGCACCGGAAGGCCCTTACGGCGACCACACCGGTTATTACAACGAAGTGGATAACTTCCCGGTGTTTACCGTTACGCACATTACGCAGCGTGAAGATGCGATTTATCACTCTACCTACACCGGTCGTCCACCGGATGAACCCGCAGTACTGGGGGTGGCGCTGAATGAAGTGTTTGTGCCGATCCTGCAAAAGCAGTTCCCGGAAATCGTTGATTTTTACCTGCCCCCTGAAGGGTGCTCGTATCGCCTGGCGGTAGTGACGATGAAGAAGCAGTATCCCGGTCATGCGAAACGCGTGATGATGGGCGTCTGGTCTTTCCTGCGCCAGTTTATGTATACCAAATTTGTTATTGTCTGCGATGATGACGTTAACGCTCGCGACTGGAATGACGTCATTTGGGCGATTACCACGCGAATGGACCCGGCGCGCGATACGGTGTTAGTCGAGAACACGCCGATAGATTACCTGGACTTTGCCTCGCCGGTTTCCGGTCTTGGCTCAAAAATGGGACTGGATGCCACAAATAAATGGCCTGGCGAAACCGACCGTGAATGGGGTCGCCCGATCAAAAAAGATCCTGCCGTGACCGCGCGTATTGACGCGATCTGGGATGAACTGGCCATAATGAATAACGGTAAACCTGAAACAGGCCGTTAAGCCCTATAGACTTCACGACAGAGAGAGCGAATGACAACCTTAAGCTGTAAAGTGACCTCGGTAGATGCCATCACCGACACCGTATATCGCGTCCGTTTAGTGCCAGAAGCGGCATTCTCTTTCCGCGCTGGTCAGTACTTAATGGTAGTGATGGATGAGCGTGATAAGCGTCCTTTCTCTATGGCCTCTACGCCAGCAGAGAAAGAATTTATTGAGCTGCATATTGGTGCGTCTGAGCTTAACCTGTACGCGATGGCCGTTATGGACCGCATCCTGAAAGAACGTGAGATTGTGGTCGACATCCCTCACGGCGAAGCGTGGCTGCGCGATGACGAAGATCGTCCGCTGATCCTCATCGCTGGCGGTACGGGATTCTCTTATGTGCGCTCTATTCTGTTGACCGCTCTGGCACGTAACCCGGACCGTGACATCACCATTTACTGGGGTGGCCGCGAAGAGAAGCATCTGTATGACCTGTCTGAGCTGGAAGCGCTGAGCGTAACCCATCCTAACCTGCGCATTGAGCCGGTGGTTGAGCAGCCGGAAGAGGGCTGGCGTGGGCGTAGCGGTACCGTGCTGACGGCGGTATTGCAGGATCACGGCACGCTGGCAGGACACGATATCTATATCGCAGGTCGTTTCGAGATGGCGAAAATCGCCCGGGACCTGTTCTGTAACGAACGTGACGCGCGTGAAGATCGCCTGTTTGGCGATGCGTTTGCCTTCATTTAAATAAAAAAACCCGCCCCTGACAGGCGGGAAGAACGGCAACTAAACTCTCTCTCTTCGCCAATGACGCCATAACTGCGTTGGCTGCGTTCGTTCACCCGAATCACTTACTTGAGTAAGCTCATCGGGATTCGCTCGCTTGCCGCCTTGTTCTGACGTCATTGGCTTTGAGATACTTTTCCTGATTTACACTCTCTCAAACACCGTCGCGATACCCTGACCCAACCCGATGCACATTGTTGCCAGTCCGAACTGGGCATCTTTGCGCTCCATCAGATTAATCAGCGTCGTGCTGATACGCGCCCCGGAGCAGCCGAGTGGGTGGCCGAGGGCGATCGCGCCGCCGTTGAGGTTAATTTTCTCGTCGATCTGTTCCATCAGCCCCAGATCTTTAATGCACGGCAGGATCTGCGCGGCGAAGGCTTCGTTCATCTCGAACAGATCGATGTCGCTGGCGCTTAGTCCCGCTTTTTTCAGCGCCAGCTTCGAGGCCGGAACCGGGCCGTAACCCATGATTGAAGGATCGCAGCCCACGACAGCCATCGAACGTACCCGAGCGCGTGGGGTTAACCCCAGCTCACGGGCGCGGCTTTCGCTCATCACCAGCATCGCCGCTGCTCCGTCGGACAGCGCCGACGAGGTACCTGCCGTGACCGTACCGGTAACCGGATCAAATGCCGGACGCAACGTAGAAAGTGCTTCCACCGTTGTTTCCGGGCGGATCACTTCGTCGTAGCTGAACTGCTTCAGAACGCCGTCCGCATCGTGACCGCCGGTAGGGATGATCTCGTTTTTAAATGCGCCGGACTGCGTGGCAGCCCAGGCGCGGGCATGGGAACGTGCGGCAAACGCATCCTGCATTTCACGGCTGATGCCGTGCAGGCGGGAGAGCATCTCCGCGGTGAGACCCATCATTCCCGCAGCTTTTGCCACGTTACGGCTCATCCCCGGATGGAAATCGACGCCGTGGCTCATCGGGACGTGCCCCATATGCTCCACACCGCCCACCAGGCAGGCCTGAGCATCGCCGGTCATGATCATACGTGCCGCATCGTGCAGCGCCTGCATGGACGAACCGCACAGACGGTTAACGGTGACGGCCGGAACCGAATGCGGGATCTCCGCCAGCAGTGACGCATTACGCGCGATATTGAAGCCCTGCTCCAGGGTCTGCTGCACGCAGCCCCAGTAGATATCGTCGAGCGCAGCGGGGTCCAACGCCGGATTACGCGCCAGCAGGCTACGCATCAGGTGTGCGGAGAGGTCTTCCGCGCGCACGTTACGGAATGCGCCGCCTTTTGAACGGCCCATCGGGGTGCGAATCGCATCAACAATGACAACCTTTTCCATTGTGACTCCTTAAGCCGTTTTCAGCTCGCCAACCGGACGGGCTGGCTCAACTGCTGGGTAATAGGGTTCGTTATGGCGCGCTTTGTTGCGCAGCCCTTCAGGCACTTCATAGAGCGGGCCGAGGTGCTGATACTGCTGAGCCATATCGAGATAGCGGGCGCTGCCGATGGTGTCCAGCCAGCGGAATGCGCCACCGTGGAACGGAGGGAAGCCCAGGCCGTATACCAGCGCCATATCCGCTTCGGCCGGGCTGGCGATAATGCCTTCTTCCAGACAACGCACCACTTCGTTGATCATCGGGATCATCATGCGGGCGATGATCTCATCGTCGGTGAAGTCACGTTTTGACTGGCATACGTCGGCCAGCAGGCCATCCACCGCCGCATCCTCTTCTTTCTTCGGTTTGCCTTTGCTGTCTTCTTTATAGCGCCAGAAGCCCAGGCCGTTTTTCTGACCGAAGCGGTTAGCGTCGAACAGGGCGTCAATCGCGTCGCGATAATCTTTCTGCATGCGCTGCGGGAAGCCTGCCGCCATCACCGCCTGGGCGTGATGGGCGGTATCAATACCGACCACGTCCAGCAGATACGCCGGGCCCATCGGCCAGCCGAACTGTTTTTCCATCACTTTGTCGATTTTGCGGAAGTCTGCCCCGTCGCGCAGCAGCTGGCTGAAACCGGCGAAGTAAGGGAACAGTACGCGGTTGACGAAGAAGCCCGGGCAGTCGTTAACAACGATCGGCGTTTTGCCCATCTTGCTTGCCCACGCCACCACTTTGGCGATGGTTTCGTCAGAGGTTTTTTCCCCTCGGATCACTTCGACCAGTGGCATACGGTGTACCGGGTTGAAGAAGTGCATTCCGCAGAACTTTTCCGGACGCTTCAGTACGCTCGCCAGTTCGCTAATCGGAATAGTCGAGGTATTAGAGGCCAGTACGGTATCCGGACGAACTTTGTCTTCCGTTTCAGCCAGCACCGCTTTTTTGACTTTAGGGTTCTCTACGACCGCCTCAACGACCACGTCCACACGATCAAAACCGCTGTATTCCAGCACAGGCTGAATGGTGGAGATCACGCCAGCGAGCTTCAGCCCGTCAATTTTGCCGCGCTCCAGCTGTTTATTCAGCAGCTTGGCCGCTTCGGTCATGCCCAGCGTCAGGGATTTCTCGTTAATGTCTTTCATCACTACCGGCACGCCTTTCCAGGCTGACTGGTAGGCGATGCCGCCACCCATAATGCCAGCCCCGAGTACCGCCGCGTGTTTTGGGGTCTCAACGTTTTTGGTCAGCTGTTTAGCTTTGCCTTTCACGAACTGATCGTTCAGGAAGATGCCAACCAGCGCGCGGGCTTCGTTGGTGTGCGCCAGCGGGACGAAGCTCTGATTTTCCAGCTTCAGGGCTTCGTCACGGCCCAGACGGGCGGCCGCTTCAATGGTTTTCACTGCCGTGATCGGCGCCGGGTAGTGTTTACCCGCCGTCTGCATCACCATGCCTTTGGCGATGGTGAAGCTCATGGTGGCTTCTATCTTGCTGAGTTTTAACGGCTCAAGCTTCGGCTGGCGTTTGGCTTTCCAGTCGAGATCGCCATTAATGGCCTGACGCAGAATAGCCAGAGCGCCTTCAACCAGTTTTTCTGGCTTAACCACGCCGTCCACCAGGCCGATTTTCTGCGCCTGTTCCGCGCCGACATCTTTACCGGCGGCGATGATCTCCAGCGCGCTGTCAGCACCCAGCATGCGCGGCATACGGACGGATCCGCCAAAGCCCGGCATGATCCCCAGTTTGGTTTCCGGCAGGCCGATACGCAGATCCGGCGTGGCCAGACGGTAGTCGGTTGCCAGCACGCATTCGCAGCCACCGCCTAATGCGTAACCATTAACGGCGGAAATAGTCGGAACAGGCAGGTCTTCCAGACGGTTAAAGACGCTGTTAGCAAAGTGCAGCCACTGGCTCAACTGTTCTTCAGGCACCTGGAACAGGGAAAGGAATTCGGTGATATCGGCACCGACAATAAAGGCTGCTTTGTTTGAGCGCAGCAGCAGCCCTTTTAATTCAGTTTGCTTTTCAAGTACTTCCAACGCCTGGCCAAGACTGGCCACGGTCGCGGTATCAAGCTTGTTCACTGAGCCGGGAGCATCGAACACCAGTTCGGCAATGCCATCTTCCAGCCAGTTGAGGTACAGGGTGTCGCCTTTGTAGAGCATGTCAGTCTCCTGAATCCAGCAATTGGATCTGGTCATACCAGATGAAACGGAGTGTGGGATTTATGTTAATAAAATGCAAATTACTCATTAAGAAATTGCTGCATTGATCACGGTCGGTGGAAATCACGCAGCCGGAGTGAGGTGTGCTAAGATGCGATGACTTGAGGTCAAAAAAACGAAAGGAAGAATGATGGACTCACTGGCTTCGCTTTATAAAAATCATATCGTTACCCTACAGGAACGTACCCGCGATGTACTGGCCCGCTTCAAACTGGATGCCCTGCTTATCCATTCCGGCGAGCTGATAAACACATTTCTTGATGACCATGCCTATCCGTTCAAGGTTAACCCGCAATTTAAAGCCTGGGTGCCTGTTACTCAGGTTCCTAACTGCTGGTTGCTGGTGGATGGCGTGAACAAGCCGAAACTGTGGTTCTACCTGCCGGTCGATTACTGGCACAACGTGGAACCGCTGCCGACCTCTTTCTGGACGGAAGAAATTGACGTGATTGCGCTGCCAAAAGCGGACGGCATTGGCAGCCAGCTACCTGCTGCACGCGGCAATATCGCCTATATTGGCCCGGTTCCGGAGCGTGCATTGGGTCTGGATATTCCCGCGGACAAACTCAACCCGAAAGGGGTGCTGGACTTCCTGCATTACTACCGTGCGTACAAAACCGATTACGAACTTTACTGCATGCGTGAAGCGCAAAAAACGGCGGTGAATGGCCATCGTGCCGCACACGAGGCGTTCCAGTCCGGCATGAGCGAATTCGATATCAACCAGGCGTACCTGACCGCGACCGGCCACCGTGATACCGACGTGCCATACAGCAATATTGTCGCGCTGAATGAGCATGCTTCTGTTCTTCACTACACCAAACTGGACCATCAGGTTCCGTCGGAAATGCGCAGCTTCCTGCTTGATGCCGGTGCTGAGTACAACGGTTATGCGGCTGACCTGACCCGTACCTGGGCGGCTAATGCTGACACCGATTTCGCGCAGCTGATTAAAGACGTGAACGATGAGCAACTGGCGCTTATTGGTACCATGAAAGCCGGTACCAGCTACGTGGATTATCACGTTCAGTTCCATCAGCGCATCGCGAAGCTGCTGCGTAAGCATCAGATTGTGAAAGACATGAGCGAAGAGGCAATGGTCGAGAACGATCTCACCGGGCCATTCATGCCGCACGGTATTGGTCACCCGCTGGGCCTGCAGGTTCACGACGTCGCTGGCTTTATGCAGGATGATACCGGTACGCATCTTGCGGCACCGTCTAAATATCCTTACCTGCGCTGCACCCGTATTCTTGAGCCTCGTATGGTGTTGACGATTGAACCGGGGATCTACTTTATTGAATCCCTGCTGGCGCCATGGCGTGAAGGTCAGTTCAGCAAACACTTCAACTGGGAAAAAATTGACGCACTGAAACCGTTTGGCGGTATTCGTATCGAAGATAACGTGGTGATTCACGAGAACGGTATCGAGAATATGACGCGAGACCTGAAGCTGGCCTGATGGAAAGCTGGCTGATACCGGCTGAACCGGTCACCTTTGTTGAGGAAATCAAGAAAAGCCGCTTTATTACGCTGCTGGCACACACCGACGGCGTTGAAGCGGCAAAGGCATTTGTTGAGTCTGTCCGGGCTGAGCATCCTGACGCACGTCACCACTGTGTGGCGTGGGTGGCAGGGCCCCCGGACGATTCGCAACAGCTTGGCTTTTCCGATGACGGTGAACCCGCGGGAACCGCCGGTAAACCCATGCTCTCGCAGCTGATGGGCAGCGGCGTGGGTGAAATTACCGCCGTGGTGGTGCGTTACTACGGCGGCATCTTGTTAGGCACGGGCGGGCTGGTGAAAGCCTATGGCGGTGGCGTTCAGCAGGCACTGAATATATTGACGACCACCCGCAAAACGCCGCTCACCGAATATACTCTATTGTGCGATTACGCCCAATTATCCGGCATCGAAGCGTTGCTGAAACAGTTTAATGGCGTTATCGCGCACAGTGACTTTCAGGCGATGGTGCAATTACGCGTGGCGCTTCCTCAGGCAGAGCTGGCTGCTTTTTCAGCAAAACTGGCAGATTTTAGTCGCGGTTCGTTGCAATTACTGCCGATTGAAGAATAATCCCCACCTCACTTTTTTGAATACCAAAGGAAGCGGCAGAGATGCATTTTCGTGCCATAACCCGAATCGTTGGACTGCTGGTCATACTTTTTTCCGGGACGATGATTCTCCCAGGACTGGTGGCGCTTATCTACCGGGACGGCGCGGGGCGGGCATTTACCCAGACCTTTTTTGTCGCACTGGCGATTGGCTCGCTGCTGTGGTGGCCGAATCGTCGTCAGAAAGGTGAGCTGAAATCCCGCGAAGGCTTTCTGATCGTGGTGCTGTTCTGGACGGTGCTGGGGAGCGTGGGTTCGCTGCCCTTTATCTTCTCCGAGCAACCTAACCTGAGCATCACGGATGCCTTTTTTGAATCGTTCTCGGGGTTAACGACCACCGGGGCGACGACGCTGGTGGGGCTGGATTCATTACCCCACGCCATCCTCTTTTATCGCCAGATGCTGCAGTGGTTCGGCGGTATGGGGATCATCGTCCTGGCGGTAGCTATTCTGCCCATTCTGGGCGTCGGTGGGATGCAGTTGTACAGGGCTGAAATGCCCGGGCCGCTGAAAGATAACAAGATGCGCCCGCGTATTGCCGAGACGGCGAAAACCCTGTGGCTGATTTATGTCCTGCTGACGGTGGCCTGTGCGCTGGCGCTCTGGTTTGCCGGGATGCCTGCTTTCGATGCCATCGGACACAGCTTTGCGACAATCGCTATCGGCGGGTTCTCCACCCACGATGCCAGCGTGGGCTACTTCGATAGCCCAACGATCAACACCATCATTGCGATTTTCCTGCTGATTTCTGGCTGTAACTATGGCCTGCACTTCTCTTTACTGAGCGGGCGAAGCCTGAAGGTGTACTGGCGCGACCCTGAGTTCCGCATGTTTATTGGTGTCCAGCTTACGCTGGTCGTCATCTGTACCCTGGTGCTGTGGTTCCATGATGTTTACAACTCCGCGCTGACAACCCTAAACCAGGCGTTCTTCCAGGTGGTATCAATGGCGACGACGGCCGGATTTACCACGGACAGTATTGCGCGCTGGCCGCTGTTCCTGCCGGTACTCCTGCTGTGCTCTGCGTTTATTGGCGGCTGCGCCGGGTCGACGGGCGGTGGCCTGAAGGTGATTCGTATTCTGCTGTTGTTCAAGCAGGGCAACCGTGAGCTGAAACGACTGGTCCACCCGAACGCGGTTTACAGCATTAAACTGGGGAACCGCGCGCTGCCGGAACGTATTCTCGAAGCCGTATGGGGCTTTTTCTCGGCGTATGCGCTGGTCTTTATCGTCAGTATGCTGGCGATCATCGCGACGGGGGTGGATGATTTCTCCGCCTTTGCGTCCGTCGTCGCAACATTGAATAACCTCGGGCCAGGCCTGGGGGTCGTGGCGGATAACTTTGCCAGTATGAACCCGGTCGCGAAATGGATCCTCATTGCCAATATGCTGTTTGGTCGTCTTGAGGTCTTTACGCTGCTGGTGCTCTTCACCCCAACATTCTGGCGCGAATAAGGAGCCGTTGATGAAAACACTGATTCTTTTCTCTACGCGAGACGGACAAACTCGTGAGATTGCCGCGTATCTGGCGTCGGAATTAAAAGAACTGGGTATTTACTCGGATGTGGTGAACCTGAATCGCGCGGAGCAGATCACCTGGCAGGAGTACGATCGCGTGGTGATTGGGGCCTCTATTCGTTACGGGCATTTCCATCCAGCGCTGGATCGCTTTGTGAAAAAGCACACGGCGGTGCTCAACAAATTGCCCGGCGCGTTTTACTCGGTCAATCTGGTTGCGCGTAAAGCCGAGAAGCGTACGCCGCAGACCAACAGCTATACGCGCAAGTTTTTACTCAGCTCACCGTGGCAGCCAGACCTGTGCGCGGTTTTTGCTGGTGCGCTGCGTTACCCTCGATACCGTTGGTATGACCGTTTCATGATCCGCCTGATTATGAAAATGACCGGTGGTGAAACCGATACCCGCAAAGAAGTGGTTTATACCGACTGGTCGCAGGTGGCCAGTTTTGCGCGGGAAATCGCACATTTAACGGACGATTCGCGACTTAAATAAGCGTTAAGTTTGAAAAGTGAGCGAACGAAAAGTTTTTTGTATTTTGTGCTTGTCACTGTGAAATAACTCCCTATAATGCGCCTCCACTGACACG
>NZ_JTLF01000182.1:0-23417 GCF_000798855.1 Enterobacter sp. ZOR0014
TGGCATGCAAGAGGTCAGCGGTTCGATCCCGCTTAGCTCCACCAAAATTTTAAACCCTCGTCAAAAGACGAGGGTTTTTTTTATCTGTTTGTAACGTTCACCACCGCATTTTGTTATCAAAAAGAAGGTATTCCTGTACCTGACCTCAATCGAAATCAATAAACCTGTCCATAAATAGACTTCAACTTGATTCGCACAATTAATAAACCTATTATCCATCCGGTCAATGATATGAACGGATAATAATCGCATCAGCTTAATGAATAGAAAAACGTACAATAATGTAAAGATATTTATAATTGCCCTGGCGATATGCCTGATCGCGGTTCCTTTCTCCCGTTATCTCTCCCCGCGCGCGATTGTGAATGGTCACGACGTTTATTTAGCGTGGTTACCCCTGAGCGTTATGCTGGCGGTAATTCTGTTATTTGGTCGTCGGGCAATTCTTCCCATTCTGTTAGGTTTTACTGTCACTAATTTATTCTATATTAATTTAGCACCGCTACAATATTCAGTATTGCTGTTTTGTCAGACCTTTGCGTTGTTCGCGGCGTGCGGCTTGTTGCGCCTCATGCTAGGCAGGCGCTGGCGCTACTGCATTCCTAACAAGCACATTGGATTACGGATATTCTGGCTCGGTTTTATTGTGCCACTCGGCATTAAAATGTCGATGTATTTAGCGGGCTATTTGTTTGATTTCCCGGTAACTATCTCCACCTTCTTCGGTGAAGGGACGGTAATTTATAACGTCGTGGATATTCAAAGTCTGATAGGCGCGGCGCTGATTTTTACCATGATGTTCTATTACCCGTTAAGAATGATAATTAATCCTCGTTATGCCATTACCTTCTGGCGACGAAGCGTGAAGCCCATTTTTTTCCATAAGAATTCATTGTTTATATTTGTCTGGCTCATGCTTCTAGGCTTCATTCTCGCTGTTTTATGTGGCCCTTTTGAATCCCCTGTTATAGCGGGCTATTTAATGCCGCTGATTTTTATTCTCTTTACCTTAGCGATAAGTCGCCTGACCTATGCACTTATCTCTCTGCTTTGGGCTGCTTCAGCCCTTCTGCTGTTGACCTACAACTATAACTTCCTGAATGGTGTGGAGTCGGGCCATTCACTCTCCTTTATCCTGTCCGTGCTGATCTCGTTTGCCATCTGCTTGCTTTACATGTCGCGGATTTACCAGCGTAGCGAGTGGCTGAAGCGGGGATGGCAGGGCAGAGCGCTGACCGATCCGCTGACCGGTTTGCCCAATATCCGTGCGCTGGAGGAGTATCTTGAGATTCACCAGGATGCCAAAGTGTGCATTCTGCGCATGGATAACCTGGAATTTTTGAGCCGCCATTACGGGATCCTGATGCGGGTCCACTGCAAACGCACGATCGCCTCGTCGCTGCAGCCCCTTCTGCAAAAGGACGAGATGCTCTTCCAGTTGCCCGGAAGCGAGCTGGTGGTGGTCTTGCTGGGGCCGGAAATTGCTGAGCGTCTCCAGCATATGGTTGATCGGTTGAACAGCCGGAAAATTTTCTGGAACAACACCGGGCTGGATATTGAGTTTGGTGCCTCCTGGGGGATGGTCGAAAACGGTGAAAAATTGCATCACACGCTGGGGCAACTAAGCTGGCTGGCTGAGCAATCTTGTGCAGGACAGAACGTACTTGCGCTGACGAATAGCCTGGAGGCTGCATCAGGACAAACAACAGAGCGCGTCCTGATGTTAGGGCGGATTAAGCATGCCCTGGAGGCGGGTCAGTTCCATTTATACGCGCAACCGATCCAGAAGGCAGACGGTAGCGGTTACTACGAAATTCTGACGCGTATGGAGAGCGAGGGCGAAATCATCACCCCTGATCGCTTTATTCCGCTGATTGCTCAGTTCAACCTTAGCCACCGGTTTGATATGTGCGTTATGGAAAAATTACTGCTGTGGCTGCGCGATCATCCTGCGACGCAGCCTGGGGCCCGTTTCTCCGTCAATCTGATGCCGCTCACGCTGATGCAAAAAGAGGTAGCGACCGAGATTTGTGCGCTGTTTGAACGGTACGGCGTTGCCCCTCAAACCGTGGTCATTGAGATCACCGAAGAGCAGGCTTTCTCCAATTCAGGTTGCAGCATCAATAATATTCAGCAACTGCGGGATTGTGGATTCCGGATTGCTATTGATGATTTTGGTACGGGGTACGCCAACTACGAGCGTCTCAGACGTCTGCAGGCGGATATCATCAAAATTGACGGCTGCTTTGTTAAAGACATTTGTACTGATGACATGGATGCGATGATCGTCCAGTCGATGTGTAATCTGGCGAAGACGAAATCGCTATGTGTGGTGGCGGAGTATGTCGAAACACCCGCACAGCGGGAGATGTTGCTTCGCTTCGGCGTGGATTACCTGCAGGGCTACCTGATAGGTAAACCCAAACCGCTGGAAGAAATTCGGGCATAAAAAAACCGGGAGCTTGCTCCCGGTTTTTTGTTTTGCAGTAAACGTTACAGGACCAGCGCTGCGATGGACGCGGAAAGAACGCTCACCAGAGTGGAGCCGTACACCAGTTTCAGGCCAAAGCGTGAAACCACGTTACCCTGTTCTTCGTTCAGGCCTTTAATCGCCCCGGCGATAATACCGATGGATGAGAAGTTCGCGAAGGAGACCAGGAACACGGACAGGATGCCTTCCGCGCGCGGAGAAAGCGTGCTGGCAATTTTCTGCAGATCCATCATCGCAACGAATTCGTTAGAAACCAGTTTGGTTGCCATGATACTGCCCACCTGCAGCGCTTCGTGAGCCGGAACACCCATCACCCAGGCAACAGGATAGAAGATGTAGCCCAGAATACCCTGGAAGGAGATACCCAGCACCGCGGCGAACAGGGCGTTCAGCGCAGAGATCAGCGCAATGAAGCCGATCAGCATGGCGGCAACGATAACCGCCACTTTGAAACCGGCCAGAATGTACTCGCCCAGCATTTCGAAGAAGCTCTGGCCTTCGTGCAGGTTGGACATCTGGATATTCTCTTCGCTGGCGTCAACGCGGTATGGGTTGATCAGCGACAGCACGATAAAGGTGCTGAACATGTTCAGAACCAGCGCAGCGACAACATATTTTGGCTCCAGCATGGTCATATACGCGCCCACGATAGACATGGAAACGGTAGACATTGCGGTTGCCGCCATGGTGTACATGCGGTTACGCGACATTTTGCCGAGAATATCTTTATACGCGATGAAGTTCTCAGACTGACCGAGGATCAGGGAACTGACGGCGTTGAAAGACTCCAGCTTGCCCATGCCGTTGACTTTGGATAACAGGAAACCAATTCCACGAATCACGAACGGCAGAACACGGATGTGCTGCAGAATACCGATGAGCGCGGAGATGAAGACGATTGGGCACAGCACCTTCAGGAAGAAGAACGCCAGACCTTCGTCGTTCATTTTACCGAAGACAAAGTTGGTCCCTTCGTTGGCGAATCCGAGCAGTTTTTCGAACATTTCGGAGAAGCCTTTTACGAAGCCGAGACCTACGTTGGAGTTCAGGAAGAACCACGCAAGTAAAACTTCAATGACCAGCAACTGGACAACATAACGAATACGAATTTTTTTGCGGTCTGTGCTGACCAGCAATGCGAGTGCAGTAACGACAACAAGTGCCAGGACAAAATGAAGGACGCGGTCCATATTTGCTCCAAATATGAGGCAGGTTTAATTTTCGTGCACATTCTATGCAACAAGCGAAAAGAAAACGAGATCAAGGACACACTATAGTTACATCCTGTGACGAGTCTCAAAAATAGTGATCCACAATACATTTTCGTTATGTTAGGTAAATGAGTGAAAAGTTAAGTTTGTGTGCTACGCTTCACAAATGACTGCGCATTTTCACATTCTGTGAAGTCGCACCACCTGCCCATCTATCGTTCTTAGCTATCAGAGAAATCATGTTAAACCACTTAAGTGATCTTGATAATCATTCTCATTTTGATAGCATTAAACATAGCAAAGGCTATATTTCCAGAGGCAGATAATGACTAACAGTCGCGTAGAGGGTAGCAGTGGCAGAGCGGCGCGCAAGCTGCGGTTCGCATTAATGGGACCTGCGTTCATTGCTGCCATCGGCTATATCGATCCGGGTAATTTTGCGACCAATATTCAGGCCGGGGCCAGCTTTGGCTATAAGTTGCTGTGGGTGGTCGTCTGGGCGAACCTGATGGCGATGCTGATTCAAATGCTCTCAGCAAAACTGGGGATTGCTACGGGCAAAAACCTGGCAGAACAGATCCGCGACCACTACCCACGTCCGGCCGTCTGGCTCTACTGGGTGCAGGCTGAAATCATCGCCATGGCAACCGATCTCGCTGAATTTATCGGTGCGGCGATCGGCTTTAAGCTGATTCTGGGCGTATCGCTATTGCAAGGGGCGGTCCTGACCGGGATTGCCACTTTCCTGATCCTGATGTTACAGCGTCGGGGGCAAAAGCCGCTTGAAAAGGTGATTGGTGGTCTGCTGCTGTTTGTCGCGGCGGCCTATATTGTCGAGCTGATATTCTCCCAGCCAAATTTGGTACAGCTTGGTAAAGGCATGGTGATCCCCAGCCTGCCAACGTCGGAAGCCGTGTTCCTGGCTGCCGGGGTGCTTGGGGCGACCATTATGCCGCATGTCATTTATCTGCACTCTTCGCTGACCCAGCATCTTCACGGTGGGACGCGTAAAGAACGTTATTCGGCAACCAAATGGGATGTGGCGATTGCCATGACCATCGCGGGTTTTGTGAACCTGGCGATGATGGCCACCGCAGCCGCCGCTTTTCACTTTAACGGTCATACCGGTATTGCCGATCTCGACCAGGCGTATCTCACGCTGGAGCCGTTACTGAGCCATGCTGCTGCCACGATTTTTGGTTTGAGCCTGGTGGCTGCCGGTCTCTCTTCCACGGTGGTGGGCACTCTGGCAGGGCAAGTGGTGATGCAGGGATTTGTGCGCTTCCATATTCCCCTGTGGGTTCGTCGTTCCGTCACCATGCTGCCGTCATTTGTTGTAATTCTGATGGGGCTTGATCCCACGCGAATTCTGGTGATGAGTCAGGTGCTGCTGAGTTTTGGTATCGCACTGGCGCTGGTTCCTCTGCTGATTTTTACCAGCAATCCAGCCCTGATGGGCGATCTGGTTAACTCGACGCTGGTGAAACGGACAGGTTGGGCGATTGTGGTAGTAGTGGTGGCGCTAAATTTATGGCTGTTGATTGGCACAGCGCTGGGGTTATAAAAGAGAAAGGAGCCGAAAGGCTCCTTTTTACATTAATGACGACCGTGGCCGTGACCACCGTGTCCTTTTGGGCCGTGACCCCAGCCACCGCGGCGGTCGTCACGATCGTTCCAGCCTTCGCGATAGCCGCGTTCATAGGCATTATCTTTATACCAGCCGCGGTGTCTGCCGTTATCGTGTTTCCACCAGCGGTCTCCGCGCCACTCATAGTGACGATGCCAGTAATCACGGTCGCGCCAGTAGCCGCCGTCCCAGTATCTGCCGTAGTCGTCACGATCGCCAATTTGTAGTTTTACTGATGGCAACAGGGTGATTTCGCCCGCAGTGGCGATCAGCGGGGCGGAAGCCAGTAATACCGCTGCAAGAATCAGTGACCTGAACATACTCTTTCTCCTTCACGATCGGGGCCTTTGTGGGGCCTGTTAACGCAATATTACGAGTTGGTAAAGCCTCGTTTCATCGCCTCAACTCCGAATTCCAGGTTCAGAGCACTTTTTGCTAAAAGTGGTTTTATTTTGAGCTGGTCAGGATTTCTTCAATAAGGTTCAGCTCTTCCGCGGAGAAATGGCGGTTTTCCAGCATGCCAACGGCGTCATCAATTTGAGCCGCTTGACTTGCCCCAATCAGCACCGACGTCACGTCGTCATGGCGCAACACCCAGGCCAGCGCCATCTGCGATAGCTTCTGGCCGCGGCCTTCCGCCAGGACATTGAGCTTACGCACTTTTTCCAGCTTCTCTTCGGTGATCTGATCCGGGTTGAGGAACTGACTGCCACTTGCCGCACGGGAGTCTGCGGGAATACCGTTCAGATATCGGTTGGTGAGCTGTCCTCCCGCCAGCGGCGAGAAGGGAATACAGCCGACGCCTTTTTCCTGCAGCACGGCCAGTAAACCCCCTTCCGGTCCTCGTTCAAACATGGAGTATTTCGGCTGGTGGATCAGGCAGGGCGTGCCAAGGTCATTCAGGATATCAATCGCTTTTCGCGCCAGCTCTGCAGGATAGTTGGATAACCCGACATACAGCGCTTTTCCCTGGCGCACCAGATGGTCAAGCGCTTTCATGGTTTCAGTCAGCGGGGTTTCCGGGTCAGGACGGTGATGATAGAAGATATCGACATACTCCAGCCCCATGCGTTTCAGGCTTTGATCCAGGCTTGCCAGCAGATATTTGCGCGATCCCCAGTCGCCGTAGGGGCCGTCCCACATGGTATATCCCGCTTTCGTCGAGATAATCAGCTCGTCGCGCCAGGGCAGAAAATCCTCCTGCAAAATACGCCCAAAATTACGCTCGGCCGACCCCGGTGGAGGACCATAGTTATTGGCAAGGTCGAAATGCGTAATACCCAGGTCGAAGGCGCGCTGTAAAAGTTGACGGCTGTTTTCGAGACGCGTGGCGTCCCCAAAGTTATGCCACAGACCCAGCGATATGACGGGCAACCTGAGCCCGCTTTGACCGCAGCGACGATACTGCATTGTCTGGTAACGATTTTTATCCGGCTGATAACCCATTTTATGACCTCGTGCGCAGATGAGAAAAATCAGTGTATGCGTTTACATTAACGTGAAAAAAAGCAGCATAGCGCAGCCTTTTTTGTAAAGCATTCTTTCCATAACCTTCTTGCCGCTGATTCTGGACAGCCATCACGCTTCTCTAATACTCAAAGTGAGGTCAACATTAGAAGGATACCTGTTCATGCGTACCCCATACTGCGTCGCCGATTACCTGCTGGACCGTCTTACTGATTGTGGAGCCGATCATCTGTTTGGCGTGCCGGGCGACTATAACCTGCAGTTTCTCGACCATGTAATAGACAGCCCCGACATCTGTTGGGTGGGATGTGCCAACGAATTAAACGCATCATATGCTGCTGACGGATATGCCCGCTGTAAGGGCTTCGCCGCGCTGCTCACAACATTCGGTGTAGGCGAGTTAAGTGCCATGAATGGCATCGCGGGAAGCTATGCCGAGCACGTTCCGGTATTGCATATTGTCGGGGCGCCGGGGACGGCGTCACAGCAACGAGGGGAACTGCTGCACCATACGCTGGGTGATGGGGAGTTCCGCCATTTTTATCATATGAGCGAGCCGATTACCGTCGCTCAGGCGATCCTGACCGAACAAAACGCCTGCTATGAAATCGACCGGGTTCTGACCACCATGCTTCGGGAACGTCGCCCCGGCTATTTGATGTTACCTGCCGACGTGGCAAAAAAAGCCGCCACGCCTCCTGTAAACGCTCTCACACTTCACCATGCCCATGCCGACAGTGCCTGCCTGAAAGCGTTTCGGGATGCTGCGGAAAATAAACTGGCAACCAGCAAGCGCACCGCGCTGTTAGCTGATTTCCTTGTTCTGCGCCATGGACACAAGCATGCGCTACAGAAGTGGGTGAAGGACGTGCCGATGGCGCACGCCACGATGCTAATGGGTAAAGGGATATTCGACGAACGTCATGCCGGTTTTTACGGCACATACAGCGGCTCGGCAAGCGCCGGCCCGGTAAAAGAGGCGATTGAAGGGGCGGATACGGTACTGTGCATCGGCACCCGTTTTACCGATACCCTCACCGCCGGTTTCACCCATCAGCTAACCCCGGCCCAAACGATAGAAGTTCAGCCTCACGCTGCCCGCGTCGGTGACGTCTGGTTTACCGGCATCCCGATGCTTCAGGCAATCGAAACGCTGGTGGAACTGTGCAAACAGCATGTGCATGATAAACCTGCGCCAGCTTCCCATCGCGCAATGAGCTTCCCTCAGCCGGAGGGCGCGCTGACCCAGGAGAATTTCTGGAAAACGTTGCAAACGTTTATTCGCCCAGGAGACATCATCCTTGCCGATCAGGGAACGTCGGCCTTCGGCGCCATTGACCTGCGCCTTCCGGCTGACGTGAATTTTATCGTCCAGCCGCTGTGGGGGTCGATCGGCTACACGCTGGCCGCAGCGTTTGGCGCACAAACGGCTTGCCCGAACCGGCGTGTGATAGTGCTGACGGGGGATGGCGCGGCGCAGCTGACTATTCAGGAGCTCGGGTCGATGTTGCGTGATAAACAACGTCCGATCATTCTGGTGCTGAACAACGAAGGGTACACGGTCGAAAGGGCCATCCATGGACCGGAGCAACGGTATAACGATATTGCGCTCTGGAACTGGACGCACCTTCCACAGGCGCTGAGTCTCGCGCCTCAGGCCGAGTGCTGGCAGGTGAGTGAGGCAGGTGAGCTGGTGGATGTGCTGGAAAAAGTGGCGCACCACGAGCGGCTTTCGCTGATCGAGGTCATGCTGCCGAAATCCGACATACCGCCGCTGCTGAGCGCGCTCACCAAAGCGCTGGAAGCGCGCAACAGCGCCTGATTACTTATCGTTTCGCCAGGCCATCATCATCGGTTTGCCCGCCAGCAGGAGCCAGGCGGGCAACATCACGATGCAGAGCAGCGGGAACAGCGTCGAATCCGGCACCACAACCGCCGCCATAAACAGGCTCAGCCATGCGTCACGCGTCACCACCAGAACCAGACCCAGAATCGAGCAGGAGACGGTAATTGCCGCCGGAACCGCATCCACATGTTCGTGCAACATCAGCCCCAGCGCCACGCCGACAAAGACTGCCGGGAAAATGCGTCCACCGCGGAAACCGCACGCAGCCGCGACGACCAGCGCCGCCAGTTTGATGACGGCAAACAGCAGATAGTCGGAAACGCTAAATACCTGACTGAATGCCAGCTGCTGCATCTCGTCCAGGCCTTTAAACAGCGTCACCGTCCCGCCGATGGTGCCTAAAATACCGAGGATCAATCCCCCTGTGCCCAGAATCAACACCGGATGCTTGAGTTTATGCACCAGCCGGTGCAGGCGCGGCAGACACCATACCGCGACCATCCCCAGCGCGATGGCAATTGCAACGACGATGGCACCGCTGAAAATATCCGCTATTCGCATCTCTCCGTAGTGGGGCAGAGAGAGGGAGAAGTGGGGATGGAAAAACAGACTGGTTGTTAGCGCGCCCGCCGCCGCGGCCATCAGGGGAGCAAACAGTTTGTCCCAGAGCGGGACATCATTGTTGCTGGTAAGCGTCTGTGAAAAAATCAGCGCGGCAGCGACGGGCGTGCCGAAAAGCGCCCCGATGGTGCCTGCGGAGGCGAGGATCGTCCAGTCCAGCGCACCCACGCGCGGTAAAATGCGTGAGCCCAGGAACACCGCCAGACCAATATTCACCGCCATAATGGGATGCTCGGGTCCGAGGCTGACGCCGCCCGCCAGGCCCACAATTAACGCGATGATCAACCCCGGCAGCGCAGAGGGCGGAACCGGGGCGCCAATCAGCGGCTCCAGCGCCGGGTCCGGTCCGGCGTGGCCGGGACTGAATCGGATCACCAGGCCTACCGCAATACCGGTTAACGTCAGCATCAAAATGATCCACGCTGAAGAATCAGCGGTGATCCCCAGTTTCGCCGGAAGCGCCGTCCATAGCAGGGCTTGCAGCACCGACGCGACTTTCATCACGACAATGAGTACCAGGCTTGACGCCACGCCAATGATGAGCGCCGGAATTGCCAGCAACAGCATGGTTCTGGCTCGCGGGTGGAGCATGATGATTTCCTTGTACAAAACGGTATAACGTTACTCTGCACAATCAGCTTTATGGCAATAGTGCAAAAGGTGCTGAAACGGTAAAGTTATTCTGTGACGAAGATCGATAATCCATGGGCATTCACCTTCCAGTCGTTGTTGTTATCACGCCTTGAATTTACAGTGTCCCAAAGATTTATTCTGACTTTAGCGGAGCAGTAGAAGAATGACAAAGTATGCTTTGGTAGGTGATGTGGGCGGCACGAACGCACGCCTCGCATTATGCGATGTAAGTAGCGGTGAAATTTCCCGGGCGAAAACCTACTCGGGGCTGGATTATCCCAGCCTTGAGGCCGTTGTCCGCGTCTATCTGGATGAACATCAGGTGAGCGTCGAGGATGGCTGCATTGCCATCGCCTGCCCGATAACTGGCGACTGGGTCGCCATGACCAACCATACCTGGGCATTCTCTATTGCAGAGATGAAAAAGAACCTCGGTTTTGCGCATCTGGAAATCATCAATGACTTCACCGCCGTGTCTATGGCGATCCCGATGCTCAAGCCAGAGCATCTGATCCAGTTCGGCGGCGCTGAACCGGTCGAGGGAAAGCCGATTGCGGTTTACGGTGCCGGTACCGGCCTGGGCGTTTCGCATCTGGTGCATGTTGATCGGCGCTGGGTAAGCCTGCCGGGTGAGGGCGGTCATGTAGACTTTGCGCCAAACAGCGAAGAAGAGGGCATTATTCTCGAAGAGTTACGTGCTGAGATCGGTCACGTCTCTGCCGAGCGCGTCCTGTCTGGACCCGGGCTGGTGAACCTGTACCGCGCAATTGTGAAATCGGACGGTCGTCTGCCGGAAAACCTGCAGCCGAAAGACGTCACCGAACGAGCGCTGGCGGACAGCTGCATCGACTGCCGCCGTGCTCTGTCGCTGTTCTGCGTGATCATGGGACGTTTCGGCGGCAACCTGGCGCTGACGCTTGGCACCTTTGGTGGGGTCTATATTGCGGGCGGGATCGTACCGCGCTTCCTCGACTTCTTTAAAGCTTCAGGTTTCCGCGGTGGGTTTGAAGATAAAGGACGCTTCAGAAGCTACGTGCAGGATATTCCTGTTTATCTTATCGTGCATGATAACCCTGGCCTGCTGGGTTCGGGTGCCCATCTGCGTCAGGTTCTCGGGCAAATCCTCTGACACAGAGCCCTCTCCGCCGGGAGAGGGCGTTTTACAGGTGCATCAACTGACGGAACTCTTTCACCTTGCTGCGGCTCACCGGCACCTGAAAATCCAGATCCTTGAGACGCAAAATATAGGTATTGTTAAACCACGGCTCGATCTCGCGGATCTTATTTAAATTCACGCAGAACGAACGGTGGCAGCGGAAAAAGTGGGCCGACGGCAGCTTGCCGCAGAATTCGGTAATGTTCATCGCCATGACAAACGATTCCCGCCGCGTATAGACAAACGTCATCTTTTCATGCGCTTCGGCGTAGTAGATATCATTCACTGGCGTCACGATGATGCGTTCATCCTTGACCAGATTAATGGTGTCGTTTTCCCGTACCGTCGGGCTGGCGGTGACCGGAGCGCTCTGTTGCTGCCATGCGGCCTCCAGCTTTTGCAGCATGCTGACAATCCGCGACTCCTGGTAAGGTTTCAGAATATAGTCAAACGCCTCCAGTTCGAAGGCCTCAACGGCATGCTCTTTCCAGGCGGTAACGAACACAATAAACGGCTTGTGGGCAAACTGATTGATGTTTTGCGCCAGCAAGACGCCGTCCAGCGAAGGAATATTAATATCCAGAAAAATGGCGTCAACCCGGTTATGCTGCAGAAATTTCAGCACGTCCAGCCCATCGTCAAAGGTACCCACAATCTCCATCTGACTGTGGGTTTTGATGAGCCAGGTGAGCTCCTGTTGAGCCAGAATTTCATCTTCAACGATAATGACTTTCATATTACTCACCCTGAGGTAACAGTGATGCCGTCGCATGAACAGGGGAGCGTTCATTCGGGACGTAAAAAGCGATTTCAGTGCCGGGTTCAAGACGGTGAATATGCAGCCCATCGCCGTAGAGCAGCTTGACCCTGTGATGCACATTCAGCAGCCCGATTTTATTCCCCGGCATCTCATTAGACTCCACACGCTCGATGACTTTTGGGTCAATCCCGTGGCCGGTATCGCGCACGGCGATACGCACCCGGTTGCCGCTTTCGGTGATGCTAATGGTGACCACACCTTTGCCTTTACAGGGCTGAATACCGTGAACAATGGCGTTTTCGACCAGCGGCTGGATCAGCAGGCTCGGGATCACGCAGTTGACCTCTTCATCAATATCGTAAATGACCGTCAGTTTGTCGCCAAAGCGCGCCTGCTCGATCGCGATGTAGTCTTTAATCTGATACAGCTCTTTTTTGATGTCGATCTGCTCGTCATCCTTCAACTCAATGTTGTAGCGCAGATAACGCGACAGGTTGAAAATCAGCTGGCGCGCGGTGTCCGGATTCAAACGAATCGAAGAGGAGATGGCGTTTAACGCGTTAAACAGGAAATGGGGATTGATTTTGCTCTGCAGCGCGCGCAGCTCTGCCTTATTTGCCATCTCGCGTAACTGTTCCGCCCGGGAGACCTCAAGCTGCGTGGAGATGATCTGCGACAGACCTATCGCCATCTCCTGCAGCGTTGAGGTGATCTGATGCGCGTGACAGTAATAAATTTTCAGCGTGCCCGTCACCACGCCTTTCTCCCAAAGCGGGATCACCAGCATAGAGTGGATCTCCGGCGTTCGGTGGGCTTCATCATTGTTTTTAATAATGATTTTACCGTAGTTAATCGCTTGTCTGGTGGTCGGGCTTATCGTGTCATCATTGTCGCGGTAGTTGTGCTCGCCAACGCCGACGTAAGCCAGCACGTGGTCAATATTGGTGATAGCGACGGCATCCGCGTGAATGTCGTGGCGAATAATCTCGCAGACTTGACGCAGCGACTCCGCGTTAACGTGGCGGAAAAGCGGCAGCGTTTTGTTGGCGATATCCAGCGCCAGCTTGGCCTGGCGAGCGGCACTGGCCTCTTTTTCCCCTTCCACACTCTGCACCAGCAGCACGATAAAACCGATGCACACGCTACCCAGAATCATAGGGATACCGATTTTCGAGACGATATCCAGCCCCAGCGCGGTCGTGGGAGCCCAGACGACAACCAGGATCATGGTCAGCGTTTCGCACACCATGCCTGCGAGGATCCCGGCGCGCCAGCGCTGCTTTTTCGGGATTTTACGGCTGATCCAGCCGGATAGTACCCCGGCGATAATGCTGGTGATAAAGCACGGCACCGCCGTGACGCCGCCGATATCAATCAGGTAGCGATGGGTTCCGGCAATCACGCCGGTGATGACACCTACCCACGGACCAAACAAAATTCCGCCAGACATGACGGCGATAATCCGCACGTTAACCAGCGAGCCCTCTACCGGCACGCCGGACCAGGTGCTGAACAGCGCAAAGAGCGAAAAGATAGCGGTGACGGCCAGCAGTTCTTTCGGCGAGTGAGCAGATTTATGCAACAGCTCGCGAAACAGGCGAATGCGAATAAGGAAGAACAGGCAAATCAGCATTAATGCTGCGCGATCAAAAACCGCCAGCAGCATAGTGAATATTTCGTGCACGAGCAGACCTGGGAAAACGGGAAAGAACCATGATAAAAAACCTGGGGCATATTGACCAGCTATCCGTCAGGTTTATCAAATGAGGAAAAACCCTGTTTTAGAAAGGGGATTATCGAATGAGGATTGATACCTCCCGATCTTTTCCTGCTGTCGCATCGTCCGGTAACTGTTTTGATATCATTGTGTTAAACAATAGATAACGGAAAGCCGATATGAGTCCCCCTCCTTCCGCTTTAAGGCGTACCCGTGTTCCGGTTTTCATGGGGTTCTCTTTTTTTTCATTTCCCTCTCGACAGCGTGATTTTTTTCAGGTTATTTTCTAAGCATGTCACATCAGTGGCAGCGTCGCTCGGACGGTCCGGGCGCTAACGTTAATCTGAGGAATCTATGGCTGAATTCAGTCCTGAACGCCGTTTTACGCGTATCGATCGTCTCCCCCCTTATGTTTTCAATATCACCGCTGAACTGAAAATGGCTGCGCGTCGGCGCGGCGAAGACATCATTGATTTCAGCATGGGCAACCCTGACGGCCCCACGCCACCGCATATCGTTGAGAAGCTCTGCACGGTTGCCCAGCGTCCGGATACGCACGGCTACTCAACCTCGCGCGGTATTCCCAGATTACGCCGCGCGATCTCGCGCTGGTATCAGGATCGTTATCAGGTTGATATCGATCCTGAAAGTGAAGCCATTGTGACCATCGGCTCGAAAGAGGGGCTGGCGCACCTGATGCTGGCCACGCTGGATCACGGTGATACGGTACTGGTTCCCAATCCGAGTTACCCAATCCATATTTACGGCGCGGTGATAGCCGGGGCGCAGGTACGTTCTGTACCGCTGGTGGAAGGCGTCGATTTCTTCAACGAGCTGGAGCGCGCAATTCGCGAAAGCTATCCGAAACCCAAGATGATGATCCTGGGTTTCCCGTCTAACCCGACGGCGCAGTGCGTGGAACTCGATTTCTTTGAGAAGGTTGTGGCCCTGGCGAAGCGTTATGACGTGCTGGTGGTACATGATTTAGCGTATGCGGATATCGTCTATGACGGCTGGAAAGCGCCTTCAATCATGCAGGTGCCGGGGGCGCGTGACGTGGCGGTCGAATTCTTTACCCTGTCGAAAAGCTACAACATGGCGGGCTGGCGTATTGGTTTTATGGTGGGTAACAAAACGCTGGTGAGTGCGCTGGCGCGAATCAAGAGCTATCACGATTACGGCACCTTTACGCCACTACAGGTTGCAGCTATTGCGGCGCTTGAAGGCGATCAGCAATGCGTTCACGACATTGCAGCCCAGTATAAACGCCGCCGCGACGTGCTGGTAAAAGGGTTACATGAAGCGGGCTGGATGGTGGAAATGCCGAAAGCGTCCATGTACGTCTGGGCGAAAATTCCGGAGCCGTATGCGGCAATGGGATCGCTTGAGTTTGCTAAAAAACTGCTGCAGGACGCGAAGGTGTGTGTTTCGCCGGGCATTGGCTTTGGTGATTACGGTGACACCCACGTGCGCTTTGCTTTAATCGAAAATAGCGACCGTATTCGTCAGGCGGTGAGGGGCATCAAGAGTATGTTCCGGGCCGATGGCCTGCTCTCAACAAAGAGCGTCTCCGAACACCCCGCATCATCATGACATAAAAAGACAGGAGCCTATGGCTCCTGTCTTTTTGACTGCATGTTCTTCACTAGATCATCAGGGCAAAGGTTCCGGCCCAGACTAAAACGATCACCGAAATGCCCATAAAGAAATATTTCACGTTTCATCGCTCCGCGTATCTTGTGGTACGCATTTAAAAACAGAGTCCAACTGAGTATAGAGAACTGAAATCCGGCCAAAACGGAAATGAGAATTTTCCCGCTATGCCGCCGACTCCAGCTCAGAATTCTGTGCTTTCCTGTAGCCAGACGGCGCTAATGTACGCCTAAAAATGAGGGGTGACAAGAGAGATTTTTTTAAATAATTTCCGATACTTACGGGTGTCGTGGAACGGCGACAGTTTGATTTCGCAAGGCAATAAATTCACTTTGAGCGACGTGACGAAAAACCGTTACACGGGGTTATTACAGGTGATTGAAAAGGTTAGTTTCTTATCGAAACTAACCGTCACGCGGGACTTAAATATAGAGCGAGGCTTCGCCAAGTGGGCGCGTTTTGAAACGGCGATGCATCCAGAGATATTGCTCTGGCGCGCGCATGATTTCAGTTTCGATGACCTTGTTGATAAACGCTGCGGCTTCGCATTCGTTTTCAGGATAGTTAGCCATTTCAGGAGAGATGTGCAGACGATAGCCTGATTTATCCGCTTTTCTCACCATCGTCACGGTCAGCATGGCGGCGCCTGACAACCGCGAAATCACAAAGGTACCGTTGGTTGTCGCCACGTCTTTAACGGCAAAGAAGGGGGCAAAGCTGCTGCCTTTACGTCCATAATCCTGGTCAGGGGCAAACCAGACGGCTTCACCTTTCTTCAGGGCACCGACCATTCCACGCAGATTATTACGGCTGATCATCGCTTTATTGGAACGCATGCGGCCGCGCGTCTGTACCCACTCCATTACCGGGCTATTGTGCGGTCTGTAGGTCGCCATCATTGGCTGGCAAAGACCCATCACCCGGCCACCCAACTCAAGCGACATAAAGTGAACGCCCACAACCATCACACCGCGGTTTTGCAACTGCGCGCGTTTAAGGTTGTCCAGCCCTTCGACATCAAACCACTTGCGGACGCGTTCATCCGACCAGAACCAGGCCATACCGGTTTCGAGCAGCGCCATACCGATAGATTTAAAGTTTTCAGAGATCAATTTTTCGCGCTCTTCAGCATTGTACTGAGGAAAGCAAAGCTCGATGTTTTTGCGCGCGATGGCTTCGCGACGTTTCAGGAAATAGCGAGAGGCGCTGCCCAGTTTCGACCCCAGCAAACGCAGCACAGGATAGGGAAGTTGCACCAGCAGCCAGAGTACGCCAAGACCAAACCATGTAAACCAGTAACGCGGGTGTAAAAACGCACGTTCAAATTTGGATTGAGACAAGATAGTAAAACCTATGTGAAGCCTGTAAAGGTAGCGCAGCGTGTGCGATACGACGTGCCATTAAGACCGTTCTTCAAGGTGATGGTTTCAGGCTTTACCGAACTTTACGGCGTTGCCTGACCACTGCTGATTTGGGTGGGCGGCGTAATGTAGCACCGTTATACGTTATGTGCTATTACTCGTTTTTGATTAAAAAAGCGGCAGTCAAGGAGGTGGTTGATTTTACAGTTTTTATAGGCAGTCAGTCATGAGAACACCTTCCACCTGAGTCGGGCATGAAGCCTCTTCGAGAGAGGAAGGATTAAAAGCGCTATTTTTTTGTGGCAGATTCCGTATTCATATTTTTTTTACCTCTTCGTTTAATAAATAAGAATTTTCTTTGTGAAAGTTCTTATTTATTATTCATCCAATGAATGGAGTGCCTGAGTCCATAATTTATTCATCTTTCCTTTTATCGAGTCTAAAGCAGTTCTCTCCTGTGTTTTTGATATAGTGCTGTGATGCAAATCAAAACAATATTGTTTTTTTAGCATCTGACTGGCTGCAACCTCTTTTACGATACAAATATTTGTTTTACAGAAAAAGAGTAGCTTCTTTTTCTGGGTTGGTCTGATAAGTTGCAATAATATCTTAGAGGAAAATTCTTAAGAATTTTCTAATTGCGGATAAATGATCTGTGTATTTGATTTGCGGTCGATCATTGTTCTAATATTGCGCATCAAGAACGATACCGTGAAGTTTGCATCGCAAAACAAAGAGGGATGATCAAATGTCTGACAGTTTTCAGAATGAAGTGCCTAAGGCACGTATTAACCTGAAGCTTGACCTGCATACTGGCGGAGCAAGCAAGAAAATGGAATTACCCTTAAAACTGCTTGTTGCCGGTGATTTCAGTAATGGTCAGGATGCTGCGCCAATATCTGAGCGTGAAAAAGTTAACATCACCAAAAATAATTTCGACAGTGTTCTTTCCGAATATTCCCCAAAAGTTAATCTGAGCGTCAAAAACACCCTGTCAGATGATGGTGGTGAGGACAATATTGAGCTGACTTTCCAGAGCATGAAAGATTTCACGCCAGAGCAGGTGGCTGCCCAGATACCACAGCTGAAGGCGATGCTGGCGATGCGCAACTTACTCCGCGATCTTAAGGCCAACCTGTTGGATAACCAGACTTTCCGAAAAGAGCTGGAAAAAATCGTTCTTGACCAGTCGCTTAGCGCTGAATTGCGCAATGAATTATCCGCACTGGCACCCAAAAAAGCTTAACCATCACGATGTTTTAACGGATTAATCAAGGAATGCTCATGTCTGTACAAAATAATATTGCTGGCGGTGAAAGCATGGTGCTGGAACGTCCTGCTGCGGGTGGGGTTTACGCCTCCCTGTTTGAGAAAATCAACTTAAGTCCCGTCTCTGAATTGAGCGCCCTGGATATCTGGCAGGACGCGCAGGCGATGTCGGATGCGACCGCTGATGAACGTCTGACGGCAGGTATGCAGGTCTTCCTGGAATGTCTGACCAAAGCCGGTGCGAAAGTCGAAAAACTGGATAAAAGCCTGATTGATCACCACATTGCTGAACTCGATTACCAGATCAGCCGTCAGCTGGACGCGGTAATGCACCATGAGGAGTTTCAGGCAGTTGAAGGTCTGTGGCGCGGAGTGAAGTCGCTGATTGATAAAACAGATTTTCGCCAGAACGTGAAAATTGAGTTGCTGAGTATGTCTAAAGAAGACCTGCGTCAGGACTTCGAAGACAGCCCGGAAATCATCCAGAGTGGTCTGTATAAACACACCTATATTGATGAATATGACACCCCAGGCGGCGAGCCAATTGCGGCACTGATTTCCGCATACGAGTTCGATGCTTCAGCGCAGGATGTCGCGTTGCTGCGCAACATCTCTAAAGTCTCCGCTGCTGCGCACATGCCGTTTATCGGCTCTGCAGGTCCAAAATTCTTCCTTAAAGAGTCCATGGAAGACGTCGCTGCGATTAAAGATATCGGTAACTATTTTGACCGCGCAGAGTACATCAAGTGGAAATCTTTCCGCGATACCGACGACGCTCGCTATATCGGCCTGGTCATGCCGCGCGTACTGGGACGTTTACCGTACGGGCCAGATACCGTTCCCGTTCGCAGCTTCAATTATGTCGAAGAGGTCAAAGGTCCGGATCACGACAAATACCTGTGGACGAATGCCTCGTTTGCCTTTGCTTCCAACATGGTGCGTAGCTTTATCAATAATGGCTGGTGCGTACAGATTCGGGGTCCGCAGGCCGGTGGTGCGGTTCAGGACCTGCCTATCCATCTTTACGATCTCGGTACCGGCAATCAGGTAAAAATCCCGAGCGAGGTCATGATCCCCGAAACCCGCGAATTTGAGTTTGCGAATCTGGGCTTCATTCCTTTGTCCTACTACAAAAACCGCGACTATGCCTGCTTCTTCTCGGCTAACTCAAGCCAGAAACCGGCGCTGTATGACACCGCAGATGCAACGGCTAACAGCCGCATCAACGCGCGTCTGCCGTATATCTTCCTGCTGTCGCGTATCGCCCATTACCTGAAGCTGATTCAGCGCGAAAACATCGGTACCACGAAGGATCGCCGTCTGCTTGAACTGGAGCTGAATACCTGGGTTCGCAGTCTGGTCACTGAAATGACCGATCCGGGCGATGAACTGCAGGCGTCTCACCCGCTGCGTGATGCGAAAGTGGTTGTCGAAGATATTGAAGACAACCCGGGCTTCTTCCGCGTGAAGCTGTACGCGATCCCTCACTTCCAGGTCGAAGGCATGGACGTCAACCTGTCACTGGTTTCCCAGATGCCGAAGGCGAAATCGTAAAACAGGCAGGAAGCTGATGAAAACGGAACAACCGTTATGGGGCAGGGGCATTCTGGTCTCTCCTCAGCATTTTCAGCAACAGGTCGCGTATGCGGCCTGGTCTGCCGAATGTATTGCCCGACTGGGTCTTTCGTGCCCGTGGGGGGTCATTGATGCCATCTTTGAACCGGAATCTCTCAAACTAGGGCGTATTCAGGCCCGGCATCTGCACGTCCGTTTCCAGGACGGCACGCTGATTGATACCGACAATGCTGATCCTCTGCCGCCGGTGCTGTCGCTTGAGAGTGAATCGCAGGAGGTGACGGTGGTGCTGGCGCTTCCGCTGCTGCGGGCGAACGGCGGCAACTGTTTAAAGCCTGATGAAGTCGCTGAGCGTCCGGTGCGATATCGCCAGAGCTGGCGGGATGTTCGCAATGCATTTGGTGAGGATACCCGTCAGATTGCGGTGATGCAGCCGGAGCTGACGCTGCGTTTTGATCATCAGAATAACAGCGATTATCTGACTTGCCCTGTCGCCCGACTGCAGCAAGATTCACAGGGTTCATGGCAATTAGATGAGACGTTTCTCCCTCCTCTGTTGACGATCCAGGGCAGCCGCTGGCTGGTGACTCAACTGGAACAGCTGTTGACCCAGCTGCGAGTTCGCCTCTGCCGTCTGATGGCAATGCGTCGTGAAAGCAATGAGCGCATGGCTGATTTCGCCGTGGCGGATGTATCTCTGTTCTGGCTGCTCAACGCGCTGAACAGTGCCGAGCCCGTGCTTGGTCAGTTCCAGCGTAACCTGCAAAGCCCGCCGGAACGTCTGTATCCGGAACTTTCTCGCCTGGCCGGGAGCCTGCTGACCTTCTCTCTGGAGCATCAGGTGAGCGCCATACCTGTCTGGCAGCACGAGCAACTCAATGCGGTATTTCCACCGCTGTTTGATTTGCTTGGCGATCTGCTTGAAGCCAGCCTGCCGTCCCGCGTGGTGGCCCTGTCACTCGACTATGACCCACGGCTGCACTTCTGGCAGGCGCGTCTGCATGACCCACGTCTGCGTGAAGGGGCTGATTACTATCTTTCCGTGCGTTCACCGATACCGGTTGCCCAACTGCAGGAACAGTTTCCGCGCCAGTGTAAGGTGGGCAGTCCTGACCATGTGCGGGGGATCGTCAACTCTTCACGTGTGGGCGTACCGTTAACCCCACTGCGCCATGTGCCAGCCGCCATTCCATTGCGCCTGGAAAACCAGTATTTCAGTCTCGATCTTTCCCATCCTCTGGCGACAGAAATGCTCCAGAGCGGAACATGCATGTTTTACGTCCCGGGCATGCTTGGCGAGCCTGAACTTGAACTCTTTGCGGTACTGCGAACATGAATGAACGTAAACATGGCACTGCCGTGCCGGTGGATATAGATGCTTTGCTGCAGGATACCTGGCTTCAGGTTATCAGCCTTCGCCATGGTCCGCAGTTTCTGGAGGGAGAAGGGCGGGCTCTGTGGGAGCGCTGTATCGCGGATGTGGAGCGCGTTCAGCGTGAACTGAAAGCCAGTGAGCTGGATGAGACCAGTTGTCAGCATATCCTCTCCGCTCAATGTGCATTGCTTGATGAGGCGGTAAAAGGTCGTGGTGTGGAGGACGATGCCTGTGTGCAGTGGTATGACATACCGCTGCAGGGGCATTTTCTTGGCACGATGGATGCGGGTGACACCCTGTGCGACAAGATGCGCGATGTGCTGCGTGAGCCAGCACCAGACTGCGCCGTGCTGACCTGCTTCCAGCGAGTCATGATGCTGGGTTTTCTGGGGAACTTCCGCTCGCTAAACGATCCGGAACGTCAGAAGCTCGTCACAGCCCTGAATGAACGGGTGGCGCCGTTTAGCTATCCGCAGACGCATCCTGTGCTGGCAGAGAGCCGTGTCGGGCGGGGAATGGGAGGGTGGCTTGAATCATGGTCCATGCGTATTGGCCTTAGCGTGGTGGTTCTTGCTGCGCTCTGGTGGGGGCTGGATCATTGGCTCGATCAATTGCTGCAGTCCTTGTTGCCGGGAGTCGTAAAATGAGTCCTGCACAACAGCGCGGGATTGCGCTGTGGGCTGCCCTGCTGAGTGCTGTGGTCTGCCTGGGTTTTCTGCCAGTATCCCGACTGGTTTCGGTGCTCGTTATGCTGGCGATGATCGGCCTTATCATCGCGTTCTGGTATATCGCCAGCCGTCGTGCTGAACCTGACGTCACCTTACATCTGGATGACCTTCCTGAAGCCACTTACCGTCAACCCGTGGTGTTGGTTTGTGGCGATCTACCTCTGACCTGGCCGCAGTCGTCTCCGGTGCTCACCGTCACACAAGGGTGCTGGATCCGCGTTGAAGATCATCAGGATCTTGAGCAGGTCGCCCGGCAGGTGCTGTGGCTGCGACCTGACTGGGGGCGCCAGCTGTCGGTGATGGTCAGTGTCTGTCCACAGAAACACGCCGACAGCGAGTGCCTTACCAGCCGCCTGCTGGCCCTGCGCTGGCAAATCAGCCAGCTGCGTAAGGAAACGGGTCATTCTGTGCCGCTGGTTCTGAATGGCCAGGTTGGTAGCGCAATGACGAATGACATGCTCTGGCAGGCGGCTATCGCCGGAGAGGGGATGAGGGTCTGGCGTGAGTCTTCAGCGCCGAGCTCAATCGCTGCGTGGGTCACCACGGGTGGTTCGCCTGCGATGCAACAGCAAGTACTCATGAACAGCCTGATGGGCTGGTTCCATAAGCACGTCAAAGCTGTCTTTATGGATGAAAACCCCGATGTTCCTGTCATTGCACCTGTTGCGGTGCTGTGGGGTATGGGACCGATCCTGGCCGGCAGTCTGGCCACATCGGTCTGGACGGCATGGCTTTCTCGTCACACTGCGATGCAGCGGGTGACGGGCTGGCAGCCAGTGGGAACGGACAGTACGGTTATTTCCCCGTTCCCGGATTTTATCCTGCCGCTGCTACCGGAAGGGAGCGGACTCACATCACAAGCCCGCACCTGGCGCTGCGTCCTGAGTCTTTTCACCCTGGCGGCGATCGCCGCGCTGCTGAGTAGCGGCTGGAACAATCGCCAGCTACTGCATCGCGTGAGCTTCGATATTGCCCGTTACGACAGCATCTCTATGGATAACTATGACCAAAAAGCCAGCGCGGTTGCGATCCTGCGCGCGGATGCGGTGCTGCTGGATGATCTGGCGCGTAACGGCGTACCGGCCCGGCTGGGCCTGGGGCTTTATCAGGGCGAACGTCTCCGGATGCCGGTGCTGGAAGCGATCCGCTCGTATGTGCCACCGCCTCCTGAACCACAGCCGAAACCCAAACCGGTACCGAAAATTGTGCGTCTCGACAGCATGTCGTTGTTCGACTCCGGAAAATTCGTGCTCAAAGCGGGTTCCACCAAAATGCTGGTGAATTCTCTGGTGGGCATCAAAGCGAAGCCGGGCTGGCTGATTGTCGTATCTGGCCACACTGATAACACCGGAAATCCGCAACTGAACCAGATGCTCTCGCTGAAACGTGCCGAGGCAGTGCGCAACTGGATGCGAGACACCGGCGACGTACCTGAAAGCTGTTTTGCTGTGCAGGGCTATGGCGAGAGCCGTCCTGTTGCAACCAATGACACCCCGGAAGGGCGTGCGCTCAACCGTCGTGTCGAAATCAGTCTGGTGCCGCAGGCGAACGCCTGTCAGCTACCCGGCAAACACCCGGCGCCATCGCAGGATGATGGCGCATCACAATTAAATGGAGAGTAATTCCATGGCAATTCCTGTTTATCTTTGGCTGAAAGACGATGGCGGCGCGGACATTAAAGGGTCTGTAGACGTACAGGATCGTGAAGGCAGCATCGAAGTGGTGGCTCAGGAACACAACCTGTACATCCCGACCGATAACAATACCGGCAAGCTGACCGGGACGCGTATCCACACGCCATTCCTGTTCACCAAAGAAATCGATTCCTCCAGCCCATATCTTTATAAGGCTGTGACCACGGGTCAGACCCTGAAGTCTGCCGAATTCAAGTGGTACAAAATCAACGACGCGGGCCAGGAAGTGGAGT
>NZ_JTLF01000022.1:0-18556 GCF_000798855.1 Enterobacter sp. ZOR0014
GAACATTTAAAAATTGTTTGGCTTAATTATCACCAGATGACGTTCACCGTCGAGCTGAGGAATGTTTAATTTCTCGATGGATTCAACGGCAAAACCGTCCGGAAGCTGTTCAATTTCATCACCCGGCAGTTGCCCTTTCAGCGCATAGAAACGCCCTTTCTCTTCTGCGGGCAAATGTTTACACCAGCTCACCATGTCATTGAGTGAAGCAAAGGCGCGGCTGATAACACCGTCAAACGGCGGTTCTGCCGGAAACGCCTCTACCCTGCTTTGAACGGGCGTGATGTTCTCAAGCTTCAGCTCATGCTGAACCTGTCGTAAAAAGCGCACGCGCTTACCGAGGCTGTCCAGCAGCGTGAAATGACTTTCCGGCCGGACAATCGACAGCGGAACCCCTGGCAGACCGGGCCCCGTGCCAACGTCGATAAAACGCTCACCCTTCAGATACGGTGCCACAACGATGCTATCGAGAATATGGCGTACCAGCATCTCGTTGGGGTCGCGTACCGACGTCAGGTTGTACGCTTTGTTCCATTTGTTCAGCATATCGACATAGGCCACCAGCTGGTTTTTCTGGTGATCGGTGAGCGAAATACCTGCCTGATCCAGCAGACGAGAGAGTTTGTTGAGCACGGTGAATACCTGTTGGAAAACTTAGGTGGCGGGTGGCGCTTCGCTTACCCGCCCTACGGGTTCAGAAGGCCCGGTAAGCGCATCGCCACCGGGCAATGTTCTGGGCATTACGCGCTGCGGCGCAGCATACCCTGTTTCTTCAACCACACCAGCAGAATCGAAATCGCGGCGGGCGTAACGCCAGAGATACGTGATGCCTGGCCGATGGATACCGGTTTATGATCGTTCAGCTTAGCGATCACTTCGTTGGAAAGCCCCGTAACCTGACGGTAGTCCAGCATTTCCGGCAGCAACGTGTTTTCGTTACGCTGCTGTTTTTCAATCTCATCCTGTTGGCGCGCGATATAGCCTTCGTACTTCACCTGAATTTCGACCTGTTCAGCGGCTTCGGCATCTTCAAGACCCGGGGCGAACGCGGTGAGTTTCACCAGATTCTCATAGGTCACTTCCGGACGACGCAGCAGATCTTCACCGCTGGCTTCACGTGAGAGCGGCGCAGTTAAGTGAGCATTCACTTCGGCAGCGGTTTCCGCCTGTGGATTAACCCACGTGGTTTTCAGACGCTGACGTTCCTGTTCAATGCGCTCCAGCTTCTCGTTAAAGCGTGCCCAGCGTTCGTCATCGACCAGACCCAGCTCGCGGCCCATTTCAGTCAGGCGCAGGTCGGCGTTATCTTCGCGCAGCATCAGGCGATATTCCGCACGAGAGGTAAACATACGGTACGGTTCTTTGGTGCCCAGGGTGCAGAGATCGTCAACCAGTACGCCCAGATAGGCCTGAGAACGCGCCGGGGCCCAGCCCTCTTTTTCGGCAGAGAAACGGGCAGCGTTCAGACCGGCCAGCAGACCCTGTGCAGCCGCTTCTTCGTAACCGGTGGTGCCGTTAATCTGGCCCGCGAAGAACAGACCGTGGATGAATTTGCTCTCCAGGGTTGGCTTCAGGTCACGCGGGTCGAAGAAATCGTACTCAATAGCGTAGCCAGGGCGAACGATTTTCGCATTCTCCATGCCCTGCATTGAGCGAACAATCTGCATCTGCACATCGAACGGCAGGCTGGTGGAGATACCGTTCGGATAAATTTCGTTTGAGGTTAGCCCTTCCGGCTCCAGGAAGATCTGGTGCTGGTTACGATCGGCAAAGCGCATCACTTTGTCTTCGATCGACGGGCAGTAACGCGGACCGATCCCTTCGATCACACCGGCGTACATTGGGCTGCGATCGAGGTTATTGCGGATCACGTCATGGGTTTTTTCGTTGGTATGCGTGATGTAGCACGGTACCTGCTGCGGATGTTGCGCCGCATTGCCCATGAACGAGAAGACCGGCATCGGGTTATCACCGTGCTGTTGCGCAAGCACGCTGAAATCAATGGTGCGCGCATCAATACGTGGCGGTGTGCCAGTCTTCAGGCGGCTTACGCGCAGTGGCAGTTCACGCAGACGACGAGAGAGCGGAATGGATGGCGGATCGCCTGCACGGCCACCGCTGTAGTTATCCAGACCAATATGAATTTTCCCGTCCAGGAAGGTGCCGACGGTCAGTACCACCGCTTTGGCGCGGAATTTAAGGCCCATCTGGGTCACAGCACCCACGACGCGATCGTTCTCAACGATAAGATCTTCTACCGCCTGCTGGAAGATCATCAGGTTTGGCTGGTTCTCCAGCGCGGTACGTACGGCCTGACGATAAAGCACGCGGTCTGCCTGTGCACGAGTGGCACGCACTGCCGGCCCTTTACTCGCGTTTAGTATCCTAAACTGGATGCCTGCATGATCGATCGCTTTCGCCATCAGGCCGCCAAGCGCATCCACTTCTTTTACCAGGTGTCCTTTCCCAATGCCGCCAATCGCCGGATTACAGGACATTTGTCCCAGCGTGTCGATATTGTGTGTCAAAAGCAGGGTCTGTTGACCCATACGCGCTGCGGCCATTGCGGCCTCAGTGCCTGCGTGACCCCCGCCAATGATGATGACGTCAAAAGGATCCTGATAAAACATGGTGGTCTGCCTCGCGTAAAGCGGTATGAAAATGGATTGAAGCCCGGGCCGTGGATTCTACTCAACTTTAGTCTTTCGAGAAAGCATTGGGATCCTGGGCTATTAAAAAGAAGATCTTTTTATTTAGAGATCTGTTCTATTG
The DNA here is from genome assembly GCF_000798855.1 of Enterobacter sp. ZOR0014. NCBI lineage: Bacteria > Pseudomonadati > Pseudomonadota > Gammaproteobacteria > Enterobacterales > Enterobacteriaceae > Enterobacter > Enterobacter sp. ZOR0014. Next base: position 2,773 of record NZ_JTLF01000022.1, read on the forward strand.
TGATCTCTTATTAGGATCGCGTACTTGTGTGGATAAGTCCGATCCGGCAAATAAGATCATGCAGTTAGGAAGGATCGTTTGCTGTGAATGATCGGTGATCCTGGACCGTATAAGCTGGGATCAGATCGCGACTTTATACACAGGCTAAAAACGATACAACAGTTGTTCTTTGGATAACTACGGGTTAATACGAGCTTTTAACCAGAGTTATCCACATCTGATCGCGCGATCTTTAATCGTTTTTGAGTAAATTTTTCCATTCACCCAACCAGATCTCGGCCGGATCCTCCGGAATATCATGATCGAGGATGTTGATCTTGAGTGTTTCACCCAGCTGTTTTGCTCCGCAAGAGGTGACAACAGCTTCGACTTTCTCTATTGCCCCGCAAAAGGTGTCATATTCACGACTGCCGATCCCCACAGCGCCAAAACGGACCTTTGAGAGGTCAGGCTGCTGTTCCTGCAGTTCGTCATATAAAGGTTGCAGGTTATCCGGCAGATCGCCCGCGCCATGCGTGGAGGTGATCAGCAGCCAGACCCCGTCAGTCGGGAGATCTTCAAGCAGCGGTCCGTGCAGGGTTTGTGTTGAAAAGCCCGCATCTTCCAGCTTCTCAGCCAGGTGTTCCGCTACATATTCCGCACCACCGAGGGTGCTGCCGCTGATAAGGGTAATGTCCGCCATTGATCGCTCGCTCAGATAAAGAGGGAGATATTGTACGCTGTGAACGAGCTGGGATCTACCTGTGGAAAATGTGGGAATGAATTTGCCCGATCATGGGCGGATGGTACGCATGATCGGGTTTTGCAGGGAGATCAGTGTCTCGGTGGACTGAATTTCATCAATTGTTTGGATCTTGTTGATAAGTACCTGCTGGAGGGCATCGATGGATCGGCACATCACTTTTATAAAGATGCTGTAGTGCCCCGTGGTGTAGTACGCCTCGGTGACCTCATCCAGCGCATTGAGCCTGGCCAGGGCGGAAGGATAGTCTTTTGCGCTTTTAAGAATGATGCCGATAAAGCAGCAGACGTCGTAGCCCAGCTGCTTCGGGCTGACGTCAATGCGCGCGCCGGTAATGATCCCCGCCTGCTTCATTTTCTCTACGCGAACGTGAATGGTTCCCGGGCTGACACCAAACTGTTTCGCCAGTTCGGCGTAGGCGGTACGGGCATTGGCCATTAACGCCTCGAGTATGCCGCGGTCGAGATTGTCGATCTGATAATTTTCCATAGCTTTTTCTTATGAAGATTGATGATTCTTTCTATTCTAGCCTCATATTTTATCGATTCAAAAGTGAAGTCGGCTTTTTGTTGTTGAGTTATTGAATTAAGTGCCGGTTCTGTTGCTTAATCATTACCAACAGGACGCAGGAGTATAAATAATGAAAACCGCTTACATCGCAAAACAACGCCAGATAAGTTTCGTTAAATCCCATTTTTCCCGCCAGCTGGAAGAGAAGCTTGGGCTGATTGAGGTTCAGGCACCAATTTTGAGCAGGGTGGGCGACGGGACGCAGGATAACTTGTCTGGATGCGAAAAAGCGGTACAGGTGAAAGTGAAAACACTGCCAGATGCCCAGTTCGAAGTGGTTCATTCCCTGGCGAAGTGGAAGCGTCAAACCCTGGGACAACACGACTTCAGCGCGGGCGAAGGGCTTTACACGCACATGAAAGCCCTTCGCCCCGATGAAGACCGCCTCTCACCTATTCACTCTGTTTACGTTGACCAGTGGGACTGGGAGCGTGTGATGGGTGATGGCGAGCGTCACCTCGGCACGCTGAAATCCACCGTTGAGGCGATCTACGCCGGGATCAAAGCGACTGAAGCGGCCGTGAGCAAAGAGTTTGGTCTGGCACCGTTCCTGCCGGAAACGATCCACTTTGTTCATAGCCAGGCACTGTTGAGCCGTTTCCCGGATCTTGATGCCAAAGGCCGTGAACGTGCGATTGCGAAAGAGTTGGGTGCAGTATTCCTGATCGGCATTGGCGGCAAACTCTCTGATGGCAAACGCCACGACGTCCGTGCGCCGGATTATGATGACTGGAGCACCGCGGGCGAGCACGACTATGCCGGGCTGAACGGCGATATCCTGGTCTGGAACCCGGTACTGGAAGATGCATTTGAGCTCTCCTCTATGGGGATCCGCGTGGATGCCGACGCGCTGAAACGCCAGCTGGCGGTGACCGGTGACGAAGATCGTCTTAAATTAGAGTGGCACCAGGCGTTGCTGCGCGGCGAAATGCCGCAGACCATCGGGGGAGGGATCGGCCAGTCCCGTCTGACCATGCTGCTGCTGCAACTGCCGCATATTGGTCAGGTACAGTGTGGCGTCTGGCCGCAGCAGGTGCGTGACAGCGTGGGATCTCTTCTTTAATTAACGCTGCCAGCGTCTGAGCAGGCGGCTACGCAACCCGGTATCAAAGCGCCAGATATGATCGAAGATGCGCATGATGCCGGGTTTACCATGAGCGGACATCGCGACGGCGTGAAAACGGTGCTGATGCACCCGCTGTAACTCCTTCACTTTATTAACCACATCATCCGGCAGTCGCTGGGCGATAAAATCGGAAATGACGACCGCATCGGCGTCGTACCAGTCACCCCCCTGCATCCGCTCAACGATGCTGCGAAAGCAGCTGGCCAGGTCAGTGCCCCCGCGAAAACGCTGGCTTAAAAAACGGATTGCCTGCTCTATTCCCTGCTGGTTCGTCAGCTCATAACCCACGACTTCGCTGGAGAAGAGCATGATGAAGCAGCGACGGCGGTCGGCGAGCGCCACGCGCATCAGTGCCAGGCAAAACGCTTTTGCACACTGTTCGTTAAATCCGCCCATCGAACCGGACGTATCCACACAAACAATAAACGGCCCGCGCGGCTGTTCATCAAAATCCTGATGGACGACCGGACGCTGGCTAAGTTTCTCGCGCCACGCTTCGCCGTGCAGCCGGTAGGTAAGAAGCTGTTTTTCCACCAGCCGACGGTAGAACTCATACTCCAGCTCGGTCATTCCGAGCGTGCTCAGTTCGATGGGCAGCAGGCGCAGAATGTCATCGCTCTGCTGGAGCCCGTCGACCTGTTCTGGCACGGTTGCCGGTTCACGCACCAGGGTGCGGAAGGTTTCCATCGGGGCATCCTTCTTTGGAACCGATTTTGCCTCCCTTGAGCGCCCCAGCTGTTCAGCAAGCTTCATCAATTCCGGCTGCTGCGCCAGAAAATCGCCGTATTTGACGATCAACTGGTAATCTCCGCGTTTGAGCTGACCGGCACTCATGTCCCAGAGACGTCCTGCGGCGTTTTCATTTTCCACCAGCACCTGCTCAAGCTGACCGCTTAAGGTCATGCGTTCCTGAACTTCACTGAGCAGCTGTTCACGTTCTTCATCCAGCAACTGCTGGTTTAACGTTGTGGCCTGAACCACCAGACTGAGGCGCCAGCGTTGTAAAAAGAGAGTATGCAGTGCGGGGGTAAAGGTGGCGTTATCCGTGACCAGCGCCCGGGCCTGGCTGGCAAACGGAGAGTGGACGTTATCGAGTACTGCCAGGGTTTGTGGGAGCTGGACGATAAACTGCGTCGTGGAGAGCCGTTGACACTGTTGATAGGCCGCGACTTCCTCCGTCAGTTCCGGCGGAACTTCAGTCTCTTTGAATCGCTGTCGCAGATTATCTCGCCAGCGCGGAAGATCGTCGGTCATCGCCTTTTTGAGCTTCGGGAATTTTTCAAAAAACGCCGCCAGCTGCGGCGACGCCAGAAGGGTAATCACCACCTCCTCGATCAACCCTTCCTCGCTGACCGCCAGCATCACGTTGAGCGTGTCCAGCGTTAGCATTGACGCGCCTGTTTGATCTGCGCGCTGACATCCTGCAGGCTGGCTTCGATGCGACCTAACCAGTCGCTATGAATAAAGAGGCATTTTTGCTGCTCGCTAAAGCGGGTGTGCTGCTGGTGCCATTCGGTATCCAGGGCGTCCAGCTGCTGTTTGATCTCTTCCGGCACGCTGTCAGAAGCGGTGCCAGGAAGCGCAAGACGCGAGCCCTGCAGGCTGACGTCGCGGATCACCAGGTGCTGGCTGCTGTCCACTTCCATCGTGAGCGGCTGCGCGAAACCGATGCCGTTGAGTTTTCCGCGGATCTCACCGCCTTTGTCGAGCCACTGAGATAGCGCCTCGCGCTCAACCGTAATGTGTACCACCTGCATATCATGCAGTTTGAGCGGCTGCTGGAGCAGCAGCGTTAGCGTCGTACCGGTCAGATCGGCGGGGAGCTCGTAATGCGGTTTGCGGGCGAACATACCGCCCAGACGATTGACTTTCAGCGCCGTTTTATCACTTTGCTGCTGTTGGAGCTGGATGCGGCGTTGAGTAATCGCCCCCAGCTGGTTGAGCATCGCCTGCTGCCCCCATGCGTGTCCGGTCATCAATACGTCCAGCTGCTGCTGCATCAGGTTCATGCCTTCTGCGTCGTGCCAGAGGCAGTCTTTCAGCAGGATCAGATCGATGGGCGCTACGGCATCACGACCGCTGAACAAGGCGCTTGCCTGGAGCAGACGAATCGCCTTTTTCCAGCGACGGTCCGAGACATACGGTGCGGAAGGAAGTAAATCAAGCTGCTGGCGCAGCATGAAGATCAGTTCAAAAACGGCATCGGGCAGTTTAATTTTGCCGATCTCTTCCTGCCACTGGTGATACTCCTCGTCCGTCACCTGCAAAGAAGCCGCCACCGGGTTTTCGTTCTCATCCTGCTGGCTGACCAGCATAGAGCGGAAGTTTGACTTGTCCTGGACTTTATCGAGCCACAGGCGGATCAGCATACGGTCATACAGCGCTTCCAGGCTGCTGTCGGCTTCGGGCAGTTCGTTTGATGCGGCCACCAGCAGACGCATGGGGATTTTCTCTTCGCTGGCCCCGTTGCGAAACCGGCGTTCGTTAATCGCCGTGAGCAGGGTGTTCAGGATTGCCGGGCCGGCTTTCCAGATCTCATCGAGAAAGACAATTTCTGCTTCCGGAAGATAACCCGCTGTCAGACGCTCATAACGCCCCTCGTCTTTGAGGGCCTGAATAGAGAGCGGACCGAAAACCTCTTCGGGGGTGGAGAAGCGCGTCATGAGATATTCAAAGGCGCGAGCATTCTGAAAAGCGAACTTCAGGCGGCGTGCGATCAGGCTTTTGGCAATGCCCGGCGGACCCAGCAGAAACACGCTTTCACCGCTCAACGCTGCCAGTAAGCAAAGGCGAATGGCGTGGCTACGCTCGAAAAGGCCTTTCTCTAGCGCACTGCTGAGGCGGGAAATTCTTTCTGCTAATAAATGTGAGTGAGCCATAATAGTTTTGCATCCTTTCGCCGTCGTGGCGGCCAATTGAAGCGAGTATAGACGTTTCAGTCAGAGCTGGTAATAGGCTGAAGTGCGGCGCAATTTTCTTTGCGCTACATTAATGCGGTTGCATTTAGGGGTTCGATTTTGCAACGAATCGTGCATACTGTGCGCTTTTTGTGGGCCAAGGGACCGGGAACACATTTGTTATTTAAACGAAAAGACTAGTCTATGAGCACTGATAATAAGCAATCATTACCCGCAATAACGCTTGCTGCGATCGGGGTTGTCTACGGTGATATCGGTACCAGCCCGCTTTATACGCTTCGTGAATGTCTGTCCGGCCAGTTTGGCTTTGGTGTTGAGCGTGATGCCGTGTTTGGCTTCTTGTCACTCATCTTCTGGCTGCTGATCCTGGTTGTTTCTGTTAAATATCTCTCCTTCGTTATGCGTGCAGATAACGCGGGCGAAGGCGGGATCCTGACCCTGATGTCCCTTGCCGGGCGCAACACCTCCGCCAGAATGACGTCCGTGCTGGTGATTATCGGCCTGATCGGCGGCAGTTTCTTCTACGGAGAGGTGGTTATCACACCCGCCATTTCGGTCCTCTCGGCGATAGAGGGCCTGGAGATTATTGCGCCACAGCTCGATACGTGGGTGGTTCCGCTGGCGATAATCGTATTAACGCTGCTGTTTGCGATCCAGAAGCACGGTACCGGGCTGGTGGGTAAACTGTTTGCGCCGATTATGCTGGCCTGGTTCCTGATCCTCGCGGCCCTCGGTTTGCGCAGCATTATTGCTAACCCTGAAGTGCTGCATGCCCTGAATCCTTACTGGGCCGTGCATTTCTTCCTCGAATATAAAGTTGTCTCCTTCGTGGCGCTTGGCGCGGTCGTGCTCTCCATCACTGGCGTTGAGGCGTTGTATGCCGATATGGGTCACTTCGGGAAACTGCCTATCCGTGTGGCATGGTTTATTGTGGTGTTGCCGTCGCTGGTGCTGAACTACTTCGGTCAGGGCGCGCTGCTACTCAAGAACCCGGAAGCGATTAAGAACCCGTTCTTCCTGCTGGCGCCTGACTGGGCGCTGGTACCGATGCTGATTCTGGCGACGCTGGCGACCGTCATTGCTTCTCAGGCGGTGATTTCGGGGGTGTTCTCTCTGACGCGCCAGGCCGTGCGTCTGGGGTATCTCTCGCCAATGCGCATCATCCATACTTCAGAGATGGAGTCGGGTCAGATCTACATTCCGTTCGTTAACTGGCTGCTCTATTTCGCGGTTGTGATTGTTATCGTGAGCTTTGAGCACTCCAGTAACCTGGCGGCGGCGTACGGTATTGCGGTAACCGGTACGATGGTGCTGACATCGCTTCTTTCCACTACCGTGGCGTACCGAAACTGGCACTGGAATAAATTCCTTGTGGCAATGATTCTGGTGGGCTTCCTGTGCATCGACGTGCCGTTGTTCTCTGCGAACCTCGACAAGATTGTCTCCGGCGGCTGGCTGCCGCTGACGCTGGGTCTGGTGATGTTCATCGTGATGACCACGTGGAAGAGCGAGCGCTTCCGTCTGCTGCGTCGTATGCATGAGCACGGTAACTCTCTGGAGGCGATGATCGCTTCCCTGGAGAAATCCCCCCCGGTGCGCGTGCCGGGAACGGCGGTGTATATGTCTCGTGCCCTGAACGTCATCCCGTTCGCGCTGATGCATAACCTCAAGCACAACAAGGTTCTGCACGAGCGCGTGATCCTGCTGACGTTGCGTACCGAAGATGCGCCGTACGTTCACAACGTGCGTCGCGTGCAAATCGAGCAGCTGTCCCCGACATTCTGGCGCGTGGTGGCGAGTTACGGCTGGCGCGAAACGCCAAATGTGGAAGAGGTGTTCCACCGCTGCGGTCTTGAAGGGTTAAGCTGCCGGATGATGGAGACGTCGTTCTTTATGTCGCACGAGTCGCTGATTATCGGCAAGCGTCCCTGGTATCTGCGCCTGCGCGGTAAGCTTTATCTTATCCTGCAGCGTAACGCCCTGCGTGCGCCTGACCAGTTTGAGATCCCACCTAACCGCGTGATTGAGCTGGGAACGCAGGTCGAGATTTAAGTCCTTCTGCGGGCTGATGCCCTCACCCCGACCCTCTCCCACAGGGAGAGGGCGCAAACATAAAAAACGGTAACCTGACGGTTACCGTTTTGCATTTACCTCCCCCTCTATTTCACTTAGCGAAACGTTTCGACGTTGATCACAAATCTGTTACGCCATGATGGTTTTCTGAACACTCTTGCGGCTACACTCTTTTTAGCGAAACGTTTCGCTAGTGGAGCAGAAAATGAAGAAAGGCACAGTTCTCAACTCAGAAATCTCATCGGTCATTTCCCGTCTTGGGCATACCGATACGCTGGTGGTTTGCGATGCAGGCTTACCGGTTCCGCGCAGCACAACCCGTATTGATATGGCGTTAACGCAGGGAGTTCCTTCGTTTATGCAGGTACTGGATGTGGTGACGTCGGAGATGCAGGTTGAGGCGGCCATTCTCGCGGCGGAAATCAAACAACATAATCCGCAACTCCACGAAACGTTGCTTAAGTTTATTGAGCAACTGCAGCAACACCAGGGAAACACCATAGAAATTCGTTACACAACGCACGAGCAGTTCAAACAACAAACCGCAGACAGTCAGGCGGTGATTCGCAGCGGGGAGTGTTCCCCGTATGCGAATATCATTCTCTGTGCTGGCGTCACCTTCTGAGGCCATCATGGACGCATTACTGCAACTCAAGGGGATCGATAAATCGTTCCCGGGCGTAAAAGCCCTCTCCGGTGCGGCGCTGAATGTCTACTCCGGTCGCGTGATGGCGCTGGTGGGCGAAAACGGTGCGGGCAAATCCACCATGATGAAAGTGCTGACCGGGATCTACCAGCGTGATGCCGGTTCGCTGCTCTGGCTGGGTAAAGAGACCACCTTTAACGGCCCGAAATCTTCTCAGGAAGCGGGTATCGGTATCATCCACCAGGAGCTAAACCTGATCCCGCAGCTCACCATTGCGGAGAACATCTTCCTCGGCCGTGAGTTTGTGAACCGGTTTGGCAAAATCAACTGGAAAACCATGTACGCCGAAGCGGACAAGCTGCTCGCGAAGCTGAACCTGCGCTTTAAGAGCGACCGTCTGGTAGGCGAGCTCTCCATCGGCGATCAGCAGATGGTGGAAATCGCGAAGGTGCTGAGCTTTGAATCCAAAGTCATCATCATGGATGAGCCGACCGACGCTCTGACTGATACCGAAACCGAATCCCTGTTCCGCGTGATCCGCGAGCTGAAATCGCAGGGTCGTGGGATTGTCTATATTTCTCACCGCATGAAAGAGATCTTCGAGATTTGCGATGACGTCACCGTCTTCCGCGACGGGCAGTTTATTGCCGAGCGCGAAGTGGCGACGCTGACCGAAGATACGCTCATCGAAATGATGGTGGGACGTAAGCTGGAAGATCAGTATCCGCGTCTGGATAAGCTGCCTGGCGAGATCCGCCTGAAGGTGGATAACCTCTGCGGTCCGGGCGTTCACGATGTGACCTTTACCCTGCGCCAGGGTGAGATCCTCGGTGTCGCGGGTCTGATGGGCGCGGGACGTACCGAACTGATGAAAGTGCTCTACGGCGCACTGCCGCGCACCAGCGGTTATGTCACCCTCGACGGTCATGAAGTGGTGACGCGCTCTCCGCAGGATGGCCTGGCGAACGGTATCGTCTATATCTCTGAAGACCGCAAGCGCGACGGTTTAGTGCTGGGCATGTCGGTAAAAGAGAACATGTCGCTTACCGCGCTGCGCTATTTCAGCCGCAGCGGCGGAAGCCTTAAGCATAAAGACGAGCAGCAGGCAGTCAGTGATTTTATCCGTCTCTTTAACGTCAAAACGCCGTCAATGGAGCAGGCGATTGGCCTGTTGTCCGGTGGTAATCAGCAGAAAGTGGCGATTGCCCGCGGGCTGATGACGCGCCCGAAAGTCTTGATCCTCGACGAGCCAACCCGCGGCGTAGACGTGGGCGCAAAGAAAGAGATCTATCAGCTGATTAACCAGTTCAAGGCCGACGGGCTGAGCATCATTCTGGTCTCTTCCGAGATGCCAGAAGTATTAGGCATGAGCGATCGCATTATCGTCATGCATGAAGGGCATCTCGGCGGTGAATTCACTCGCGAGCAGGCCACCCAGGAAGTTCTGATGGCTGCCGCTGTGGGCAAGCTTAATCGCGTGAATCAGGAGTAAGAAGATGACTACCCAGGCTGTTTCTGGTCGCCGCTATTTCACAAAGGCATGGCTGATGGAACAAAAATCGCTGATTGCCCTGCTGGTGCTGATCGCGATTGTGTCGACCATGAGCCCGAATTTCTTCACCGTTAATAACCTCTTCAACATTCTGCAGCAGACGTCTGTGAACGCCATTATGGCGGTCGGGATGACGCTGGTGATTTTGACCTCGGGTATCGATCTGTCCGTCGGTTCCCTGCTGGCGCTCACCGGTGCGATCGCCGCTTCGCTTGTCGGGATTGAAGTCAACGCGCTGGTGGCGGTTGCCGCTGCACTGGCAGCAGGCGCGGCGATTGGCGCTGTAACCGGCGTGATCGTGGCAAAAGGTCGTGTTCAGGCGTTTATTGCCACGCTGGTCATGATGCTGCTGCTGCGCGGTGTCACCATGGTGTACACCAACGGTAGCCCGGTAAATACAGGGTTTACGGATAATGCCGATCTGTTTGGCTGGTTCGGTATTGGCCGTCCGCTGGGCGTCCCGACGCCGGTCTGGATCATGGCTATCGTCTTCCTGGCGGCGTGGTACATGCTGCATCACACCCGTCTGGGTCGTTACATTTATGCGCTGGGCGGTAACGAAGCGGCAACGCGTCTGTCCGGTATCAGCGTCAATAAAGTCAAAATTATCGTTTACTCCCTGTGCGGCCTGCTGGCCTCTCTGGCGGGCATCATCGAAGTGGCGCGTCTTTCTTCTGCGCAGCCAACGGCGGGTACGGGCTATGAACTGGATGCCATCGCGGCGGTGGTTCTGGGCGGTACGAGTCTGGCGGGCGGTAAAGGTCGCATTGTTGGGACATTGATCGGCGCACTGATCCTCGGTTTCCTGAATAATGGTTTGAATTTGTTAGGTGTTTCCTCCTATTACCAGATGATCGTTAAGGCAGTGGTGATTTTGCTGGCGGTACTGGTAGACAACAAAAAACAGTAACTGACGACACTACAGGACATCTTAGATATGAACATGAAAAAACTGGCTACCCTGGTTTCCGCTGTCGCGCTGAGCGCAACCGTAAGTGCTAACGCCATGGCGAAAGACACCATCGCGCTGGTTGTCTCTACCCTGAACAACCCGTTCTTCGTCTCCCTGAAGGATGGTGCGCAGAAAGAAGCTGACAAGCTGGGTTACAACCTGGTCGTGCTGGATTCTCAGAACAACCCGGCGAAAGAGCTGGCGAACGTTCAGGACTTAACCGTTCGTGGCACCAAAATCCTGCTGATCAACCCAACCGATTCTGACGCCGTAGGTAACGCCGTTAAAATGGCAAACCAGGCGAAAATTCCGGTGATCACGCTGGACCGTCAGGCGAACAAAGGCGATGTAGTCAGCCACATTGCGTCTGATAACGTGCTGGGCGGTAAAATCGCCGGTGATTACATTGCGAAGAAAGCCGGTGAAGGCGCCAAAGTCATCGAACTGCAGGGGATTGCCGGGACGTCCGCAGCGCGTGAGCGTGGCGAAGGCTTCCAGCAGGCTGTTGCTGCACACAAATTCAATGTCCTGGCGAGCCAGCCAGCAGACTTCGACCGTACTAAAGGTCTGAACGTTATGCAGAACCTGCTGACCGCACATCCTGACGTGCAGGCTGTGTTTGCACAGAACGATGAGATGGCGCTGGGTGCGCTGCGTGCCCTGCAGACTGCGGGTAAATCTGATGTGATGGTTGTCGGATTTGACGGTACGCCGGATGGTGAAAAAGCGGTAAATGATGGCAAACTGGCTGCGACCATCGCTCAGCTGCCTGAGCAGATTGGCGCGACTGGCGTACAAACTGCCGACAAAGTGCTGAAGGGCGAAAAAGTTCAGGCCAAATACCCTGTTGACCTGAAGCTGGTCATCAAGCAGTAAAAGGCGAATCAGGCAGTCGCTGGCTGCCTGAGGGACACCAATAAAGAAAAGTGTGGCATACGCCACCGGGTAACACCGGTGGCGCTCTCAGATGGACAATCCAACCATGAAAACCGCAGGTAACCTCGTCGTCCTTGGCAGTATCAATGCCGATCACATTCTTAACCTTGAATCATTCCCTGCTCCGGGCGAAACCGTCACGGGTAATCAGTACCAGGTAGCATTTGGCGGTAAGGGCGCAAACCAGGCCGTCGCCGCCGGACGCAGTGGGGCGAATATTGCGTTTATCGCCTGCACGGGTGATGACGATACCGGTGAGCGCGTACGTAAACAGCTGGCCAGCGATAATATTGATATCGCGCCGGTCAGCGTTGTTGCGGGGGAGTCTACCGGCGTGGCGCTGATTTTCGTCAACGCTGAAGGTGAGAATGTCATCGGTATTCATGCGGGTGCTAACGCTGCGCTGACGACGGCGCGCGTAGAAGCGCAACGAGCACTCATCGGTGGAGCCGAAGCCCTGCTGATGCAGCTGGAGTCACCGGTTGAAAGCGTGCTGGCCGCCGCCAAAATTGCGCATGAAAATCATACCACTGTCGTACTTAACCCTGCTCCAGCCCGTGTATTATCAGACGAATTGTTGGCGCTGGTGGACATCATTACGCCAAACGAAACCGAAGCGGAAAAGCTGACGGGCATTCGTGTTGAAAATGATGATGATGCCGCGCGTGCGGCGAAAGTGTTGCATGAAAAGGGCATCGGGACCGTTATCATTACTCTTGGCAGCCGTGGGGTGTGGGCAAGCGTAAACGGCGAAGGGCGTCGCGTGCCGGGCTTCAGGGTTAAAGCCATTGATACGATTGCCGCAGGCGATACCTTTAACGGTGCGCTGGTGACGGCGCTGCTGGAAGGCAAAGTGATGGATGATGCGATCCGCTTTGCGCATGCCGCCGCCGCAATTGCGGTGACGCGTAAAGGGGCACAGCCTTCCGTACCGTGGCGCAAAGAGATCGATGAATTCTTAAGTCAGCAGGGGTAACGCTTGGCTACGATGAAAGATGTCGCCCGCATGGCGGGCGTTTCTACTTCGACTGTCTCTCACGTTATTAATAACGATCGTTTCGTTAGCGAGGCGATTCGGGAGAAAGTCGAAGCCGCAGTAAAAGATCTCAACTATGCGCCGTCGGCGCTGGCGCGCAGCCTTAAGCTTAACCAGACGCGCACCATCGGTATGCTGATCACCGCCAGTACCAACCCTTTTTATTCTGAACTTGTTCGCGGCGTAGAGCGCAGCTGCTTCGAGCGTGGCTACAGTCTGGTGCTGTGCAATACCGAGGGTGACGAACAGCGTATGAACCGTAACCTGGAAACGCTGATGCAAAAACGCGTCGACGGGTTATTGCTGCTCTGTACCGAAACCCATCAACCGTCGAAAGAGATTATCCAGCGCTACCCTTCAATTCCTACGGTGATGATGGACTGGGCGCCGTTCGATGGGACCAGCGATCTGATTCAGGATAATTCCCTGCTGGGCGGCGACATGGCAACTCAGCATCTGATCGATAAAGGTCATACCCGCATCGCCTGCATTACCGGCCCGCTGGATAAAACCCCGGCGCGCTTGCGTCTGGAAGGTTATCTCTCGGCGATGGAACGCGCGGGTCTCGCCATCCCTGACGGCTACCGGATCACCGGTGATTTCGAATTTAACGGCGGCTTTGAGGCGATGCAGACATTGCTGATGCAAGAGCCGCGTCCGCAGGCGGTATTTATCGGTAACGATGCGATGGCATTTGGTGCTTATCAGGCGTTGTATCAGGCGGGGTTACGCGTTCCGGACGATATGGCGATCATTGGCTACGATGATATCGAACTGGCGCGCTACATGACGCCGCCGCTGACCACCATTCATCAGCCGAAAGATGAACTGGGTGAGCTGGCCATTGATGTGTTGATCCACCGAATGGCGCAGCCCACGCTGCAACAGCAACGTCTGCAGCTTACTCCTGTTCTGATGGAACGGGGTTCGGTTTAGCCTTTGCTTTGTGGCGCTCTTTGATCAGGTTTCGGCCGTCTTTCGGTTTTAACAGCATAAAGACCAGCGCCGATACCACCGTGAGTGCGCCCATCGTAATAAAGGTATAGTGGAACTGCTCAACGGTATTCGCGCTGTCAAAACCCTCATAAAAGCGCAGCACTGCTGCACTTACCGCCACCCCTAAACTGATCGACAGCTGCTGCGTTACCGCCAGCACGCTGTTGCCGCTACTGGCATTCTCGTCAGTCAGATCGGCAAGGGTAATGGTGTTCATCGACGTAAATTGCGTCGACATTGCCATGCCCAGCACAAACAACGGCAGGATCAGCATCCAGACGGGAAGAGAGGCGGATTGCAGAGAGAATTGCGCAATCATCAGGCCGATAAAGACCGTCACGCCAACCAGCGTCTTACGATAGCCAAACCAGCGCAGTACCTGCGTGACGGTTGATTTTGCCAGAATTGAACCCATTGCCGTGGGCGCCATCATGCAGCCGGCAATCAGGGCCGGATACCCAAAACCTACCTGCAACATCAATGGCATCAGGAATGGTACGCATCCTGTCCCCAGGCGTGAAGCTATGTTTCCTGCAATCCCGACGGAGAAGGTCCGGGTGTTAAACAGCGATAAAGAGATAAGCGGTGTCGGGTGGCGACGCGCATGACGTATATAAAGAAGGAAAAGCAGAATACCGCTGAGGATGACGGCCAGTGCCAGCCACGTTTCAACGATTTTCTCACCAAACAGCTCCATCCCGCTGGAGAACAGCACCAGGCTCAGACCAAACAGGAAAAATCCGCCCATATCGAAGCTGCGTCTTGGCGTGGTGAAGTTGGGCATATATTTGCGAGAGTAGAACAGCCCTGCCACACCAATCGGGATATTAATCAGGAAGATCCAGTGCCAGCTTGCCCAGGTCACAAACACGCCGCCGAGTACCGGGCCCAGTATCGGGCCGACGAGGCCCGGCATGGTGACGAAGTTGAGCACGGGAAGCAGCTCGCTGCGTGGGTAGGCACGCAGCAATGCCAGGCGCGCCACGGGCATCATCATCGCGCCGCCAATGCCCTGTAACACGCGGAAGATAACCAGCTCTGTTAAGGATGTGGAGAGCGCGCAGGCCAGCGAACCCAGGGTAAAGAGCGTTACGGCCAGCATGAAAACTCTGCGGGTACCGAAGCGGTCAGCCAGCCAGCCGCTTACCGGGATCAGCATCGCCACCGTCAGGGTATAGCTGATGATGGCGGACTGCATTGCCAGCGGGGAGCGGTTGAGGCTTTGTGCAATGGCGGGAAGCGCTGTGTTGAGGATGGTGGCATCCAGTGCCTGCATAAAGAACGCCATGGCTGCAATCCACGGCAATCCGGCCATGCTGCGTGCTTTTTTCTTTGTCATTTATCTACCTGCTGGTGGGTTGGCGCGGCCAGCAATGCCTGGCACGCACTCAGGGCTCGCTGCCCGTCGCTCTCCTGAATGGCATCCACTATCGCCTGATGCAAATCCAGCTTTACCACTTCGTCTTGTGTAATAGAGGAAAAGTAGGTGTGGTACACCGAATGGAATAACGAGGCAAAGGAGGTCAGGAAGGGATTGGCGCTCATCATATAGATATGTTCATGCCAGGCCATATCAACCTCAACCCAGCGTTCCCGGTTGAAGTGTTTTTTCAGGAACACCATTTCTTCCATCAACGCGTTAAGTTGCGCTTTCTGCTCTGCTGTTCCGAGCGTGGCGGCAAGCAGGCAGGCCTGGGGTTCAAGGCTGCTACGCATCACGAGGAAGTGATCGACCACCTGATGAAAGTTATCTTCTGTCATCCACCAGGAGAGCAGCTCCTGATCGAGAAAATTCCAGTTACTCTGCGGCATCACGCGCGTACCAATGCGCGGGCGCGGGAGAACCATCCCTTTTGCCGTCAGGGTTTTCACCGCTTCACGAACGGCGGTACGGCTCACCCCAAACTGCTCGCCCAACTCCATTTCACCCGGCAGGATGCTGCCCGGGGCATATTTTCCCGCTAAAATCCGTTGCGCCAGCTTTTCTGCCAGCACATAGGAGAGGTTTTTTTGGGCGGCCAGCTGTTGTGCGCTTAATGGCATCGCGTTTATTCCTTAATGTTTCATGCTGATAATTATGCCACCTCGAATGTGATTGTGGTTGTAGATACATCAAATAGAACAATTTGTAGCTTGATTTCACCGCTATTGGTGAAAAAAAACACGGACGGAAACTTTTTTTAAATTTCCTCTTGTCACTGTGAAATAACTCCCTATAATGCGCCTCCACTGACACG
>NZ_JTLF01000087.1:0-15013 GCF_000798855.1 Enterobacter sp. ZOR0014
GAACATTTAAATCTGGCGTGGTGCGTCCGCTGATAACACACTCTCGGGAAGACTGTGTGACACAATCCAAGAGTATGAGCGAGTTTCTCCTGTCCTTTCAACCTTCTCCCCCGAATTCTTTCCTGAATCTTCATCAGCTGAATGAAGAGTGACCGCTCAGGCGTATTCACTGGCTGAAACATTATTTCAGTTCCGCTCGACACATCTGTTTACAGCATTAATGGCAATGCGTATATTTCGCATTTGCATTTTCATGCGCATTTTTAACATAGAAAACGACGTCAGACCGCGATCGCGGGACTGATGCTACCAACCTTCACCGTTCTTAAGGGTTTGATCATGTCTTTCAATCATCATACCAGGGATGGGCAACGTCAGCCTGTCGCATCACCTTCGTTGCTGGCAGCCTGTATTGCTATGGCATTGATGCCAGCCGTGAGTTTTGCCGCCTCCACAGACGAAGATACCGTTGTGGTTGATGGCGGTTTCGATAACGCGCCAGCCTTGTCCGACGGGCAGGATCGGGACTACAGCGTCAAGACCACCACCACCGGGACCAAACTGCTCCTCGTGCCTCGCGATATTCCGCAGTCCGTCAGCGTCATCAGCCAGCAGCGCATGGCGGATCAAAACCTGCAGTCTATCGGCCAGGTGTTAACCAATACCACTGGCGTGACGGCGCAGGTTCAGGACAGCGACCGTACCGTATTTTACTCACGCGGATTCTTCGTGAGTAACTATGCGTACGATGACCTGCCGACCTCCATCAGCGAAGTGTGGAACTTCGGCGATACTGCCGCCGATACCGCGATTTATGACCGTATCGAAGTGGTACGCGGCGCAACCGGCCTGATGTCCGGGACGGGAAACCCGGCGGCCTATGTCAATATGGTGCGCAAACATGCAGACAGCAATGAATTCAAAGGTAATGTCAGTGCCAGCTACGGTAGCTGGGATAAACAGCGCTACGTGCTGGATCTGCAGGCGCCGCTGGTGGAGTCCGGCAAGATACGCGGCCGCCTGATTACGGGCTATCAGGATAACGACAGCTTTGTTGATAACTACCACTACCGTAAAAAATTCCTCTACGGCGTGGTGGATGCGGATGTGACCGACAGCACGACCCTTTCTGTCGGCTATGAATACCAGGAAAGCAACACCGAGGATCCGACCTGGGGCGGATTGCCAACCTGGAACAGCGACGGGAGTAAAACCCATTACGATCGTAGCCAGACCGTAGCGCCAAAGTGGGCATATTCGGATAAAGATAACACCCGCATTTTCGCCAACCTGACTCAGCGCTTTGACAACGGCTGGGAAGCCCACATCAACGGCATGCATGCTGATACGAATTTCGACAGCAAACTGATGTATATGTCCGGCTATCCCGATCAAGCGACCGGTGCAGGCATGGTGGGCTATGGTGGCTGGAACAAAGGCGAGCGCAAACAGGATGCGGTTGATGCCTTCCTGCGCGGCGGATTCGATCTCTTTGGCCGTCAGCACGAAATGATGTTTGGCGGCAGCTTCAGCCGCCAGCGCAACCATTATGACAATAGGATGCCGGATGCGTTATACGGCATGGTCGACGTGGGTAATTTCAAAAACTGGAACGGGGATATTGCCGATCCTCAGTGGACGCCATGGAAGCTGTACAGCCAGGACGACATCCGTCAGTCATCGGCCTATACTTCCGCCCGCTTCTCGCTTGCCGATCCGCTGCACCTGATCCTCGGGGCGCGCTATACCAACTATAACATTCGCTATAACCCGGCGGGCTCTCCGGACACCCGTCTGGAAAGTACCAAAGATGACGTCACGCCTTACGCGGGCCTGGTCTACGACATTAATGAAGACTGGTCGACTTACGTCAGCTATACCTCAATCTTCCAGCCTCAGGACAAGCGTGATGCCAGTGGTCGTTACCTCGACCCAACCACGGGTAAAAGCTATGAAGCCGGTGTGAAAGCGGACTGGTTCAATACCCGCCTGACCACCTCGCTGGCAATTTTCCGCATTGAACAGGATAACGTGGCGAGCAACACTTATACCTACATGCCGAGCGGTGAATCCATTTATGAATCGCTGGACGGTGTGGTGAGTAAAGGGATTGAGTTCGAGCTTAACGGCGCGCTGACGGATAACTGGCAGCTAACGTTCGGCGCAACCCGCTACATTGCTGAAGATAAAAACGGCAACGCAGTCAGCTCCGATCAGCCGCGCACAACCATGAAGCTGTTTACCCGTTATCAACTGCCAATGCTGCCAGAACTGACCGTGGGCGGTGGCGTAAACTGGCAGAATAAGGTGTGGACGGATGTAGACGGCGGCCCGGCGGGACAATCCCGCGCAGAGCAAGGCAGTTACGGGCTGGTTAACCTGTTCAGCCGTTATCAGGTCACCAAAGAGTTTGCCGTCCAGGCAAACGTCAACAACCTGTTTGACAAAGAGTATTACGATTACGTCGGCTCTTATGTGGTTTATGGCGCGCCGCTGAACGTCTCGGTGAGCGCGAGCTACGACTTCTGAGTGTTTAGCCGGGTGGCGGCTGCGCCTTACCCGGCACAACAAACCGCAGCAATAAAAAAGGCAGCCATTCGGCTGCCTTAGTCTCCCCTGCTCACAGCTTAGCTGTTGCGGATGTACTCATCCATTTCGGTTTTCAGGTTATCGGATTTAGTACCGAAGATTGCCTGAACACCAGAACCTGCAACAACCACGCCCGCTGCGCCCAGTTTTTTCAGACCCGGCTGGTCTACTTTCGCAACATCGGCAACGCTCACACGCAGACGAGTGATACACGCGTCCAGGTTAGTGATGTTCTCTTTGCCACCGAACGCTGCAACCAGGGCCGGAGCCATTTCGCTGGTCACACCTGCTTTGCTGTCTTCAGTTGCATCTTCACGGCCTGGGGTTTTCAGGTCCAGTGCTTTGATCAGCACGCGGAAGATGGTGTAGTAGACAACGGCATAGCACGCACCCACGATTGGGAACAGCCACAGTTTGCTGCTGTTACCGGACAGAACGATAAAGTCGATCAGACCGTGAGAGAAGGACGTACCGTCACGCATACCCAGCAGGATACAGATTGGGAACGCCAGACCCGCCAGAATCGCGTGGATAACGTACAGGATCGGCGCAACGAACATGAAGGAGAACTCGATCGGCTCGGTGATACCGGTCAGGAACGAGGTCAGCGCTGCGGAGATCATGATACCGCCCACTTTTGCACGGTTCTCTGGTTTAGCAGAGTGCCAGATTGCAATCGCAGCAGCCGGCAGGCCGTACATTTTGAACAGGAAGCCACCAGACAGTTTGCCTGCAGTTGGATCACCTGCCATGTAACGTGGGATATCACCGTGGAATACCTGGCCTGCTGCGTTGGTGAATTCACCAATTTGCATCTGGAATGGAACGTTCCAGATGTGGTGCAGACCGAATGGCACCAGGCAACGCTCGATGAAGCCGTAGATACCAAACGCAACAACCGGGTTCTGGTAAGCAGCCCACTGAGAGAAGGTCTGGATCGCGGAACCGATTGGTGGCCAGATGAAGGACAGGATCACGCCAGTGAAAATCGCTGCCAGACCAGAGATGATCGGAACGAAACGCTTGCCCGCGAAGAAGCCCAGATACTCAGGCAGCTTGATGCGATAGAAGCGGTTAAACATATACGCTGCAATCGCACCGGAGATGATACCGCCCAGAACACCGGTGTCTGCCAGGTGTTTCGCGGCAATCTCTTCTGCCGGTAAATGCAGAACCAGAGGCGCAACCACAGCCATGGTTTTCACCATGATGCCGTAGGCAACCACTGCAGCCAGCGCAGAAACGCCGTCGTTATTGGTGAAGCCCAGCGCCACACCGATCGCGAAGATCAGAGGCATGTTAGCAAAGACGGAACCGCCTGCTTCGGCCATCACATGGGAAACTACGGCTGGCAGCCAGCTGAAGTTTGCAGAACCGACACCCAGCAGGATACCTGCGATAGGCAGTACGGATACTGGCAGCATCAGCGATTTACCGACCTTTTGCAGGTTAGCAAATGCATTCTTAAACATAATTGAGAGTGCTCCTGAGTATTTGTGCTTTTTTTACGCTTTCACGCATTGGCCCGGGGGGAGTACCGTGCCGTGGACAGGACATCTAAGCGCCCTTTATTTATTACACAGAGTAAAATAATTCCCTCTGGGATTGTTTGACGGCTATCACGTTTCAGCTTAAGACGGACGAAAAACTTGCAGTTATTCACAAAAAGCATGTCTGGATGTGTCTAAATACATCCTCACCGCCCCAAATGAGGCGGTGAACTTTACTCGTTTTGTTTATTAATTACGAGCCTAAAAAAAACAGGTGTATCAGACAGATTGCAGGCGGGCGGGGTCGATATGGAACAGCGCAGAGAAGTTTTCCGTCGTGACGCGGGCCAGCTCTTCAATGCTGACGCCTTTAAGCACGGCCATGTATTCCGCAACGTCTCGCGTCATGGCTGGCTGGTTCTCTTTACCGCGATGCGGTACCGGTGCCAGATACGGAGAGTCTGTTTCTACCAGAATGCGGTCGAGCGGAACATAACGCGCAGCATCACGCAGCTGCTCTGCATTACGGAACGTCACGATCCCGGAAAACGAAATATAAAACCCTAGATCAAGCAGTTTACCCGCCGTTTCTCTGTCTTCTGTGAAACAGTGTAGTACGCCACCGCAATCCGTCACCTTTTCTTCCTGGAGGATCGCCAGCGTATCGGCGCGTGCATCACGGGTATGCACGATGACCGGTTTGTTCAGCTCGCGGCCAATGCGGATATGGTTGCGGAAGGATTCCTGCTGGCGCGGTTTCGTTTCCGGCGTGTAAAAATAGTCCAGCCCGGTTTCACCCATCGCCACGACGCCCTCTTCCGCAGCCAGTCGGCGTAACTCATCAACATCGTACGCTTCATCCTGGTTCAGCGGATGCACGCCGCAGGAGAACACCACGTTATCGCGAACGCCCACCAGCTCGCGCATGGCGCGGTACCCCGGCAACGTCGTCGCCACGGCAAGACAAAATTTCACATCGCGGGCAGCGGCTTTTGCCAGCACGTCATCCACGTCATTGTGCAGGGATTGATAATCCAGGCCATCAAGATGGCAGTGTGAGTCGACTAAAAACATAATGTCTCTCTCAGAGATGGGAAACAGGCGGCGTAACGCCTGGTTGCAGGTAATGTTCAATACGCAGTAACTGGTCAGTCAGTAACAGCTCGCGATTAAGACCCGTTACGGTTAAAAGCTGTTCCCGGCTTTCGCAGATATCATGAAGGATAGCGTGCAAGGACGTTCCTGAAAGGCGGCTCGCCAGCAGGTTCACCAGTGGCCACGCGTCCGGGTTTGTCAGTAGCGTTGCCCGCTGCTGGAGCTTTAGCGCATCCAGAAGTAAGGACGCCAGCCAGTGCAAACGCTCAACGGCCCGATCGCTATTCAGTGCAGGCAGCAAGCTCAACCAGTCCTGGCTGTTGAGCGAAGCCTCGACGGCCTTACAGAGCGTTTCTCGCTGCGACCAGACGTCGGGTTGCAGTAATGCCAGCGCCGCTGCGGGCGCGCCGCTGCTCAGGCGAAGCGCAGCGAGCGCACTTTCCTGTGACGTTGTCACCTCGCGTTCTAACCAGCTCAATGACCATGATTCCTGGGGCACCGCAAGGTGATGAAGACGACAGCGGCTGCGCAACGTTGCCAGCAATCGGCCCGGATCGCGGCATGAGAGGAAGAACCATGTTTTCTCCGGCGGCTCTTCCAGCGTTTTGAGCAGCGCGTTAGCCGCCGCCTCGGTCAGTAACGCAGCGTCGTTGAGCCAGACGACTTTCGCCCCGCCCAGTCGCGCATGCTCGTACAGTTTTTCACTGACTTCACGCACGGCATCAATACCGAGCGCGCTTTTGCCCTTCTCAGGCGCCAGCGTGTAATAGTCAGGATGCGTGCCCGCCTGCATCAGCTGGCAGCCACGGCATTTCCTGCAGCTTTTGTGCCCTTCAGGCTGCTGGCACATCAGGAAACGGGTAATGGCGTAAATTAACGCATCATCCCCCATCCCCGGCAATGCCTGAATCAGTAACGCATGATGCCCCCGACCGGCCTGATAGCTGTTTATCAGCTGTTCAAAGTGCGGGCGCAACCATGGATACCATTTCATGCCTGCTGCTCCTGTAGCCACTGCGTAACGGTCTGCTGGATGTCTTGCGTGACGTCTTCCAGCGATTGCGTCGCATCGATGGTACGAATTGAGCTGTCCTGCGCGGCCAGCTCTAGATAGCGTGCGCGGGTGCGGTTAAAGAAATCAAAGGACTCTTGTTCAATGCGATCCAGCTCGCCGCGCGCGCGGGCGCGTTTGAGGCCCACTTCCGGAGTGACATCCAGATAGAGCGTCAGGTCCGGGCGAAAATCACCCAGTACGGCATTACGCAGCGTTGCCAGCATTGTCTGGTCAATACCGCGTCCCCCGCCCTGATACGCCTGAGTGGACAGATCGTGACGGTCGCCGATCACCCACTTGCCATCGGCCAGGGCGGGTTTAATCACCGTCTCAACCAGCTGGACGCGCGCCGCATAGAACATCAGCACTTCGGCTTTGTCAGTGATAACTTCGTCGCCAACAGATTTGATATCCAGCACCAGGCTGCGCAGTTTCTCAGCCAGCTGAGTGCCGCCAGGCTCGCGGGTGAAGACCATGTCAGTGACGCCAAGCGCGTTAAGCGTTTCCACCACTACGTCGCGAGCGGTGGTTTTTCCCGCGCCTTCGAGTCCCTCAATGACAATGTATTTACTGCGCATTTTTTTCCTTAAGTGCCTTCAGATAGTCCTGAACAGAGCGATTATGACTGACAAGGTTAGTGTTAAAGGTGTGCCCCCCTTTTCCGTCAGCCACAAAATAGAGATACGGTGTTTTGGCCGGATGCGCGGCGGCTTTTAGCGACGCCTCGCTCGGCGTGGCAATCGGGCCCGGCGGCAGGCCGTTAATGACGTAGGTATTATACGCCGTTGGCGTCTCGAGATCTTTCCTCGAAATCTTTCCGCTGTAGCGCTCGCCCATGCCGTAAATCACGGTAGGGTCGGTTTGCAGACGCATGCCAATGCGCAGACGGTTGATAAATACCGACGCGACCCGATCGCGCTCGGCAGCAACGGCAGTCTCTTTCTCGATGATCGAGGCCATAGTCACGAACTGGTTTTGATCTTTATAGGGCAGCCCTTCCATACGCCCTTCCCAGGCGGAATCGACTGCCGCAACCATTTTTTTGTGCGCCCGTTTAAGAATCGCGACATCCGTCGTGCCCGCGGTATACATCCAGGTGTCCGGCCAGAACCAGCCTTCCACCCACTCAGGATGCTCAAATTTCAGCACCCCGGCGACCGTCTCGTAACGATCATCTTTCAGAGTGTGCTTGATATAGGGCGCATCACGCAGCTGTTTCAGGTAATCGCTCAGGCGCATTCCTTCGACAAAACGCAGCGGGAACTGCGCTTCTTTGCCACTTTCCAGCAGCTGCAGCATCTCTCTGACGGTCATGCCGGGCGTAAAGCGATAGGTACCGGCCTTGAAGTGAGACAGTTCCGGCTCGATACGCAGTAACCACTGGAACACGCGCGGGCGGTTGATGATTTTATCGCTGTAAAGCTGTTCGCCCAGCGCCATCCGCCCGGTACCGGCTTTAAGGGTAAAAATCGTCTCGTCTTTAATGAGGATCTTACTGTCCGCCAGCTGGAAAACTTTCCATACACCGACGCCGGCGGCAGCGCCGAGGACAACCAACAGTAACAGAACAAGGCGTAACAGTTTCATCATGCTAATCGGACGACTCACAAATTGGGGCTAAATAGTGGTAAAGTTCGCGCGCGGGCCACTCTCGCTCTGCGTAGCGCTGTACGGGGACAACCGGCATTAACGCGTTACAGATAAGCACTTCATCAGCCTGCGCGAGCGCCGTTAGCGGCGCATTCACTTCGACAACGCGATACGCGGTCAGTGCCAGTTGGGCGATAATAAACTGCCGCATAATGCCGTTTACGCCCGCCTGATCGAGGCGTGGGGTAAAAACATCCTGCCCACAGCGCCAGAACAGATTTGCGGCACAGCATTCCGTAAGCCACCCATCGCTGTCAAGGACAAGGGCTTCATCGGCATCCGTCTGCTCAAGATGAGAACGAATCAGCACCTGCTCAAGGCGGTTGAGGTGCTTCATTCCTGCAAGATAAGGGTTGCGACCCAAGGGGATCGGGCTGAGAGCAAGCGTTACGCCGGTTTCTTTCCAGCATGCGTAATGCGTAGGATATTCAGAAACGCTCAGGATGCGCACCGGTTGCTGACAGCCTGCGGGGCTATAGCCGCGACCGCCAGCTCCACGAGTGATAACCACCTTTAACACGCCGTCACCCTGTTTTTGCGCCATATCCCGCATTTCCGCAGCAAGGGTTTCCCATGCATCAAATGGGATGTGCAATCTTGTGCAGGCCGTCTGCAAACGTGTCAGATGGTGGCTAAAAAGTGAAACAACACCGCAGCTAATTCGAGCAGTGGTAAAACACCCATCCCCAAACTGAACGCTACGATCGTTCACATCTAACTTTTTTTGTAACTCACCATTAATTAGATACATTCACCCTCCATATAAATACCTGACTAGGGTGGCAGGTGAAAGAGGATATCGCAAGTCTGTTATCTTCGAATAAATGTAAAAAAGCACAGGAAGGTTGGGCGCGCCTACGCCTGTATACATGAGAGAAATGCTATTCATCTATTAATGAATAAATGAAATATTATTCACGGAGAGGATTATTAAAGTTAAATTAAAAACACTCATTAGATATAGTTTATAGTTCATATTTTAGCACATAGATATAATCCCCCATGTGAATACCCAAGTGCGCAAGATGGTTTTAAAAACACAAGACAATGTTTCTTGCTGAAAACTATCGAGCATCATCACATCGTGTGCCATGAGTACTCACCAGTGTTTTATATCAATCACACTCTTCAAGGACATTATCAATGAAAGGAAAAGTAGCGGCTGTTGCCTTAATCACTACACTCGGAATGGTTTCTGCCGCGCAGGCCGATGATGGACAGGTAAATTTCACCGGTAATATCATCGAGCAAGGTTGTAAAATTGACACCACCATGACCGCGCCGCAGACCGTCAAGTTAGGTGATATCGCTAAAACTGCTCTGCCAGAGGCTGGTTCCGTTGCCGCGAATACTCGCTTTACTCTGAAACTGTCTGAGTGCCCGGCAGACCTGAAAGGCAAAGCTGTTGTTGTGAAATACACCGGCAAACCAGACGCCACTAATAATGACTATCTGGAAGTCACCGGCGCAGGCACCACTGGCGTTGCCAAAGGCGTTGCTATTCAGTTGCTGAACGGCGACGGCACCGCGTTACCGCTGGCAACCGCATCTAAAGCAGCGACCATCGATGCGACTGCTGGCACCGCTACCATGAATTTCAGCGCACAGTATATCGCAACTGCCGCTACCGTTGAGGCGGGTTCCGCTAACGGTACCGCTAACTTTACGCTGGCATACAATTAATCATCGCGCGATAAATTTCCGCCTTTGGCTATAAGCAATGCCGGGGCTTCCCGGCATTGCTATTTTGAGGTTAACCAGATGAAATTAGTGAATTCATTAATCGCCGCTGCATTTGTTTTTTCAATGGCAACAGCGCAAGCGGGTGTTATTATTGGAGGCACTCGCATTATATACCATGCAGACAAAAAAGAATCTTCCCTGGACGTCAAAAACCCAGACCCATACTCTTATTTAATTCAGTCATGGGTTGATAAAGATGAAAACGACACCAGTAAAACACCGTTTATCGTCACGCCGCCCCTGTTCCGCTTAGCTGGCAATGAAGAAAACAAACTGCGTATTATTAATACGGGCGGGAATCTGCCACTGGATCGTGAGTCACTGTTCTGGATGAACATTAAAACCATTCCGGCAACAGAAAAGTTAGACAACGTAAATACCCTACAGATTGCGATTAAGACACGTATCAAACTCATTTATCGCCCCGCATCGCTTACTGAGATGCCGGAAAAGTTTGCCAGCAAGCTTAGCTGGAAACGCAGCGATCAACAGCTTACGGTCAGTAACCCAACCCCCTATTACATGAACTTCAGCGAAGTCAAAGTCGGTGCCAGTACGGTTACGGATGCGACATACGTTGCGCCCATGTCCAGCGCGACCTTCAGTCTTCCGGCAAATGCCAAAGGCAATATTCGCTGGAAAATTATCAGTGACTTCGGCGCAGCTGGCGCGGAACACCAGACGCAGTAATCACTCATTAGATACTCGGACTCCGAAAGGATCACGGAATGATCAGAGCTAAAAAAAATAAGATCTCGCCAACCAGGCTGGCCTGCTTCATCGCATTGCAGTGTACGTTCTCGTTGTCGCACCCTGCCTGTGCCCGGGAATATTTTAACCCCGCGCTACTGGGTATTGACGGTCCAGGTAAAGACATTTCTGACCTGAGTGCCTTTGAAGAAGGTGTTGGCCAAATGCCGGGTACTTATCGCGTTGACGTGCTGGTCAATCAGACATTGACTGGCACACATGACATTGAATTTAGCATGCAAAAGGACAGTCACGGCCAGACATCATTGCAACCGTGCATAAGCATGGAGATGCTACGTGACTTTGGCGTCCGAACCGAGCAATTTCCGCAACTGACCGGAGAGAACCATTGCGCAAACCTGGCCGCTATTCCCAACGCTGCTACTCAGTTCGTCTTCAATAAACAGCAACTTTTGTTGAGCATCCCTCAGGCGGCGATGAATAACCAGGCGCGTGGATATGTTGCTCCAGAACGCCTGGATGAAGGCATCAATGCGCTGCTGCTTAATTACAGCTTTACAGGCGGCAACACCCAGGCTCGTCACTCTGATATGACCGATTCAGACAGCTATTACCTGAACCTGCGCCCAGGGCTAAATATCGGCCCATGGCGCGTTCGTAACTACAGCACCTGGTCACGCAATACCAGCGGCGACAATACCCAGAATAACTGGGATTCGGCATATACCTACGCTCAGCGAAATATTATCGCGCTCAAAAGTCAGCTGACGCTTGGCGAAAGCAACTCCCCTTCCGATCTGTTTGACAGCGTGCCTTTCCGGGGTGCGCAACTGGCCTCCGATGACGACATGCTGCCTGACAGCCTGCGCGGCTACGCACCGGTGGTTCGCGGAATTGCCCGGACCAACGCCCAGGTCATCATTAAACAAAACGGCTACACCATTTACCAAAGCTATGTGTCGCCGGGGGCATTTGAGATCACTGACATGTATCCCACGGGCAGTAGCGGCGATCTGGACGTGACGATTAAAGAAGCTGACGGCAGCGAACAGCACCAGTTGGTCCCCTTCGCCTCACTGCCGGTTCTACAGCGTGAAGGTCGTTTAAAGTACAGCCTGACCAGCGGTCAGTACCGTCCTTACGACAGCGCCGTCGATAAAACATTCTTTACTCAGGGCTCGGCCATCTACGGCCTGCCAGAAGGATTTACCGCCTACGGCGGCGGACAGCTATCGCAACATTATCAGTCGCTACTTGTGGGGATCGGTAAAAACTTTGGTGGGCTGGGAGCCGTATCCGTCGATGGCACGCAGGCCTGGTCAACCCAACAGGATCAGGAAAAAGCGATCGGCCAGTCAATGCGGGTTCGTTACAGTAAAAACATTCTCGAAACGGGGACCAATATCGCCATTTCGGGTTATCGCTACTCAACTTCAGGCTATTACACCCTGCAGGAAGTACTCGACACCTGGCGGGACAGTAACTGGCAGGACAATACCGAACGCCGGCGTAATCGTGCCGAAATATTGCTTAACCAGAATCTCTGGGAAGGCGCGGGGTCCATCTCGTTAAACGCCATCAGCGAGGATTACTGGAACAGCGACCGAACAATGCGCTCAATCGGCGCGGGTTACAGCAACAGCTGGAACGGCATCACCTGGAGCCTGAACTACAGCTTTAACCGTAACACCACTGATGCCCGCGACAGCGACACCGTTTACAGCGAGGACCAGGTGTTCTCAATGAGTATCAGCGTGCCGCTGGATCGCTGGCTCAGCAGCAGTCGCGCCACCTACAACCTCAATACCAGTAAACATGGCAGCACCAGCCATACGGTCGGGCTGAATGGCACCGCGCTGCAAGATCAGAACCTCAACTGGAGCGTGCAGGAAAGCGAGACGAACCACGATGGGGGTAACGGTGGTAGTGCCAGCCTGGACTATCAGGGTACCTATGCCAGAATGAACAGCGCCTACAGTTACGACCACGATCAGCGCCGGGTAAATTATGGTATCAGCGGCGGTGTGGTTGCGCATGCAAATGGCATTACGCTGAGTCAGGAATTAGGTGAGACCGTCGCTCTGGTTGAAGCGCCGGGAGCAAGCGGTGTTGATATCACTAACCAGACGGGCGTCAGCACCGATTTCCGCGGCTATACCGTTGTGCCGTTTATCAGCCCATACCGTGAAAACACGCTGTCGCTGAATACCGAACAACTGCCGGATGATGCCGACGTTGAGCTTTCTGCGAAAACGGTTACGCCAACCCGAGGGGCTATTGTCCGGGCACATTTTGACACACGTGTGGGTAAACGCGTTTTGATGACGTTAACCCGTCGTGACGGGCGCCCTGTTCCGTTTGGTGCAATCGTGACTGACGACAAGAACGCAAAAACCACCTCGATTGTCGGTGATGGTGGACAGGTTTATCTGGCTGGTATGTCACTTCAGGGAAGTGCAACCGTTAAATGGGGTGCAAATAAGCAGTGTCATACCCGCTGGCAATTACCAGAGAGCACATCATCAAGCGCAATTGTAGAGGTCAACGCATCATGTCGTTAAATAAAATGCTTAAAAAATGGCTAACCCCTGTTATTTTTATTCCATGTGGTCTGTCAGGCATAAATTGCGCCTACGCAAATTATATTGAAGTTCAATCTTTCCATGTCATGCACCATGGATTTTCTACATTATCTATACCGAATGTCGTGGGCGGCACGACAGACTGGTATGATAATGATTCCATTTATACCGAGACTATCCCCGGCGAAGGAAAAAACTCCTATATTGATTTGTCTGTTAACGGACAATTACTTGCCGACAATGTGACCTGGGCAACAAGCAATCCAGGTATTGGTATTCAATATCAGGTCCATGTTTCATCTGTACCGGGATATTCACCGCAAGATAATCCCACAGCTCCCAATTACCGCATCAATCTGCCAATTGTCGATGGTAGCGCGCGTGACGGTTACTACCATGTATGGTATCGCCTGGTCAGATTAAGTGAAAAAATACCAGCAGGTACTATTATTTCTGTCCCCGACGTAACCATGAACGTACATAACCCTGATGGTGATGGTGTTGCGTTAGATTCGGGCCTGATTCTGTCCGGCGTAGTCAGTCAGCCAATTATAACTGCCTGTACTATTAACGCACCAAAGGAAATAAAATTATCCCCACTGTATGGCGCAAGCCTGGCAAGTGGCGCATCAAACATTACCGACGTACCCAAAGTTGAGTTGAAAAACTGCCCTGGCGCGATTAATGGGATCACCTATAACTTATTCGCGGTATACGGCGCACACAATGCTAATAATGGGGTATTAAATACGGTCACTGGCGATGGTTACGCCAGCAATGTCTATATTCAGGTACAGAACGCCGATGGTTCTGCACATAAGATCAACAGTGAGATCAATCTGGGCCTTTATGACGGCTCAGGCGACTACACCCTGCCCGATTTTAAGGTCGCTTATTATATTGATGACGCTGCAACCGTTACTGCTGGCAATGTGAAATCGGCCATTGAACTTAAAGTAACCTACAACTAATACATAAGGAATGAAAATGAATATCGCGAATGGAAAAAAAATAGCGATTCTGGCAACGCTCTGCGGAGGTCTGTTTTCTGGCGCGTGTTCAGCCAACTCGGTCAATATTGACATTACAGGCACGGTTGTTGCCTCACCCTGTGTGGTCAATGGAGATAGCCCCTCGCTGGCGGTAAAATTAGGTGACAATATACAGGCTGATAGTCTGGCCACTGCCGGAAGTGCAACAAACTGGACTAACTTTACGCTTGCATTAACAAACTGCCCTGCTTCAACGTCCAGCTTTAGCGTTACTTTTGGCGGTACAGCGGATACCGATACTAACTATTATAAAAATACCGGAACGGCCACTAACCTGAAGCTGGAGTTGACCGACGAAACGACTAACACGGCTTACAAGAGTGGCGCCACGTTGCAAAATGTCGCCATCAGCAGCAGTACGCACGCCTATGATTTGAAAATGCGCGCCCGAGCCGTTTCCAACGGCAACGTGATGCCAGGCACCATTATCGGCCAGGCACAGGCCACCTTTACCTATCAGTAATGCAGGATGGGGATGATGATAGAACGGGTAAAATCTACTCTCGCATGCCTGGTGTTTGCACTTTGTAGCTCCGCGCAAGCAACCACTATCGATCTGAGCGGCACGGTCGTGGCGTCTGCCTGTACCGTGGATGCGGGATCCAAAAATCAGACAGTAAGGTTCGATCAAGCACGAGCGGTAAACTTTAGTCGCGTTGGGGCAACCGGAGAATGGCAGGATTTTTCACTCACGCTTTCATCCTGCCCCAGCTCAACGACACGTGTTAAGGCTACCTTGACCGGCGATTCAGACAGTGACGATCAGACAAAATTTGCTAATAGCAGCGGGGATGCAACAGGCATGGCGATGCAGATCATGACCCGCGATCATCTCACCGAGATCTCACCCGCGGGCTCGATTACCGTCGATGTAGACAGAACAACGCACAATGCGCAGTTTCCTCTCGCGGCCCGCCTCTATACCCCTACGGGAACCGTCACGGCAGGCGAATTTAACACCACCGTCCAGTTCACTTTCACCTATCAGTAACGAAAATGTGAACTAAAAAAAACGGAGCGCTATGCGCTCCGTTTTTTATGGGCAAG
>NZ_JTLF01000167.1:0-16301 GCF_000798855.1 Enterobacter sp. ZOR0014
GGGAAAATTTAATACTGGCGGGCTTTTTTCACCTGCGCCTGCGTTTGCAAAGCGGCTTCACGCACGGCAGAAGACGCCGCCACCTGCGCGTCGCCGGTTCGCCACCACGAGGCGTAGTCATGGGTCATGGTCTTCGGCAGCACCTTGATGTCCAGCAGCGTCGGGCCCGGATGCGCGCGTGACGCCTCCAGCGCCGCCAGCAGGCTTTGCTCATCGTTCACCCGCCACGCGCGGCAGCCGTAGCTTTCCGCGTTTTGGGCAAAATCGACCTTCACCAGCGGCCCGTCCAGCCGTCCGGTTTCCGGGTTGCGATGGCGGTTTTCGGTGCCAAAGCTCCCCATGCCGTGCCCCATCTGCAGATTGTTAATGCAGCCAAAGCTGGCGTTATCAAACAGCAGAACGGTGACCTTAATCCCCTCCTGCACCGCGGTTTGCAGCTCGGAGTGCAGCATCATGTACGAGCCATCCCCCACCATGGCGTACACCGGCTGGTCGGGTCTGGCGAGCTTCGCACCGATGGCCGCCGCAATCTCGTAGCCCATGCAGGAGTATCCGTATTCCAGGTGATAGCTATCCGGCGTTTTCACCTGCCAGAGCCGCTGTAAATCGCCCGGCAGCGATCCGGCCGCCCCCACCACGATGGCGCTATCTTCAATATGCTGGTTGATCAGCCCCAGCACCCGCGTCTGGGTCAGGCGAGTGTTGAGCGTTTCGCCATATTCCACCAGCTGGCTATCCAGGTGCCCTGCCACTTCGGGCGCATCAGCAGGATGCCACTGGCGATCCCACAGGCGACGGCACTCGTCGCGCCACGCGGATTTCGCCTGGGCGATCGCGTCTCCCCAGCTGCTGCGATAATCCCTGAGCGCGTGGGTTAAGGCCTGAAGCCCGGTTTGGGCATCGGCGATCAGTGCGGTGGCGTCCAGCTTCAGGGCGTCAAACTCCGCCACGTTCAGCAGCAGAAATTCGACGTCCGGATGGGAAAAGAGCGCCTTGGAGCCGGTGGTAAAGTCAGTAAGACGCGTGCCGATGCCAATCACTAAATCCGCCTGGGGCGCGAGCTGGTTGGCCGCCAGTCCCCCCGTCACCCCAACGCCACCCAGGTTAAGTGGGTGGTCACTTACCAGCGCCCCCTTCCCGGCCTGGGTTTCGGCAAACGGCAGCTGCAGCGTCTCGACAAATTCGCGAAACGCCTCATGCGCGCCGGAATAGCGCACGCCGCCGCCGCACACCACCAGCGGACGACGCTTGCGGGCGATCAGCGCCCGCGCCTGCGCCAGACGCTGCGGGTCAGGCGGACGACGTTCGATGTGGTGCACGCGGCGCGCGAAGAAGCTCAGGGGATAATCCCAGGCTTCCCCCTGCACGTCCTGCGGCAGGCAGAGGGTCACCGCCCCGGTATTGGCGGGGTCAGTAAGCGTTCGCATCGCGCTTAGCATGGCGCTCATCAGCTGCTCGGGACGGTTGATGCGGTCCCAGTAGCGAGAGACAGGACGGAAGCAGTCGTTGGTGCTGATGCTGAGATCGTGATACTGCTCGATCTGCTGCAGCACCGGGTCCGGCTGGCGGCTGGCGTAGATATCGCCCGGCAGCAATAGCAGCGGAATGCGGTTCGCCGTAGCGGTTGCCGCCGCGGTCACCATATTGGCGGCGCCCGGCCCGACGGAGGAGGTGACGGCGAAAATGCGCTGACGGCGGTGCTGTTTGG
The DNA here is from genome assembly GCF_000798855.1 of Enterobacter sp. ZOR0014. Taxonomy (NCBI): domain Bacteria; kingdom Pseudomonadati; phylum Pseudomonadota; class Gammaproteobacteria; order Enterobacterales; family Enterobacteriaceae; genus Enterobacter; species Enterobacter sp. ZOR0014. Next base: position 1,709 of record NZ_JTLF01000167.1, read on the forward strand.
CGAATCCCGTCGCCATATGGGCAATGCCCTGCTCGTTGCAGCCCTGCATCACCTGCAAATGGCCCGGATCTTGTTCCAGCGCCTGGCCGATGCCGAGCACGTTACCGTGCCCGAAAATAGTCGCCACGCCCTCCACGAAGGGCATTTCGTCGCCATCCACGCTGACGTATTGTTGATTAAGGAATCGGACCAGCGCCTGGGCCATAGTCATACGTTCGGTTTGCATAACGCCTCCTGTCAGCCCAGCGTTGGCATGGAGAACGCAGCGCCTGTCTCCTGCTGCATTTCCGGCCAGCGTGCGGTGATGGTTTTCATTCGGGTGTAGAAACGCACACCGTCGTTGCCGTGGACGTTGAGCGCACCAAAGATAGAGCGCTTCCAGCCACCGAAACTGTGGAATGCCATCGGCACCGGGATCGGCACATTGACCCCGACCATGCCCGCCTGCACCTCTTCGCAGAAGCGACGCGCGCAGCCGCCGTCACGGGTGAAGATTGCCGAACCATTACCATATTCATGGCGGTTAATCAGGTCCACCGCGCTGGCGTAATCTGCTACGCGCACCACAGAAAGCACCGGGCCGAAAATCTCTTCTTTATAGATGGTCATCTCCGGGGTGACGTTATCAAACAGCGTCGGCCCGACGAAATAGCCCTGCTCGTGCCCCTGCACGCTGAAGCTGCGACCGTCCACGCGAAGTGTCGCGCCCTGCACTTCCCCGCTGTCGATATAGCCCAGCACCTTGCTGCGGTGCGCCGAGGAGATGAGCGGCCCCATTTCGTTTTCCGGCGTCTGGTCCAGACCCGGCCCGACGCGCAGGGAGGCAATCTGTTTTTCCAGCCGGGCGCAGAGGTCATCGGCGGTTTTATCCCCCACCGCCAGCACCACCGAGAGCGCCATGCAGCGCTCCCCCGCCGCACCGAAGCCTGCGCCCATAATGGCGTTGGCGGCCATTTCCATGTCGGCATCCGGCATGAGAATACAGTGGTTTTTCGCGCCACCCAGTGCCTGACAGCGCTTTCCGTGGGCGGACGCGGTCTGGTAAATGTATTCGGCAATCGGCGTCGAGCCGACAAAGCTCACCGCCTGCACGCGCGGGTCGGTCAGGAGCACGTCAACGGACTCTTTGTCACCCTGCACCACGTTGAACACGCCGTCCGGCAGGCCAGCCTCTTTCAGCAGCTGCGCCAGCGCGAGCGCCAGGGAGGGATCTTTTTCTGACGGTTTCAGCACGAAGGTGTTTCCGGTCGCCAGCGCAATCGGGAACATCCACATAGGCACCATCGCCGGGAAGTTAAACGGCGTGATCCCAACGCAGACCCCGAGCGGCTGCATCAGCGAGTGGCTGTCAACGCCGGTGCCGACGTTGGCTGAGTGCTCACCTTTTTGCAGATGAGGGATACCGCAGGCAAATTCCACCACTTCCAGACCACGGGTGAGTTCGCCCACCGCGTCGGAGAAGACCTTGCCGTGCTCTTCGCTGATGAGACGGGCCAGGCGATCCATGTTCTCTTCCAGCAGCGCCTTGAAGCGGAACATCACGCGCGCGCGCTTAAGCGGAGCATGACGCGCCCACGCAGGAAACGCCTGCTGCGCGGCGGCAATTGCCTGCTCCGTTTCCTGTGCCGTACTCATCACCACCTGGCGGATCTGCTTGCCGGTGGCCGGGTTGAAGATCGCCTGAACGCGCTGGCCTGAACCGGTGACACATTCGCCGTGAATAAAATTCGCTACCGTCTCCATCCTTAACCTCTCGCTGTTGATACGTGACTGTTACCTGAACACTATATATGAAACAAATATTCCATTTTAAGTTGAAATAAAATAAATGATGATTATTGTGATCAAGGATGGATTTTTATGTTAACAGCCAACAATACTGACGCAGCGTGCGCTATTAAGGCATTTAGGGCGTGGGAATGACTGAAGCTTCTGTTTCATTTTTGCTGCCAGATGGATGGCCGACATTTAAAAGACGCGGTTTTGCGTTTAGAATCACAGGACTGTATTTGGGGGATAACATGACGACAGCAACCAGCCTGAACGAACTGCAGCAGCAAATCCGCGATCGCTACGATAGCCTGAGCAAGAGGCTGCAGCAGGTCTCCCGCTATGTGCTGGATAATACGAACAGCGTGGCCTTTGATACGGTTGCCGTGATTGCCGAGCGCGCCGACGTGCCGCCCTCGACGCTGATCCGCTTCGCCAACGCCTTTGACTTCACCGGCTTCAACGAAATGAAACAGCTGTTTCGCATGAACCTGGTGGAGGAGACCGCCAGCTACAGCGACCGTGCCCGGCTGTTCCGCGAAATGGAGAGCGAGGCCGTGCCCGAAACCCCGCTCGACATCCTGCAGGAGTTCGCCCGTTCAAACGCCCAGGCGCTACAGCAGCTGGCCGCCCGCGCCGAACCGGAAATGCTGGAGCGCGCGGTACAGCTGCTGGCCGACGCCGACACCATCTACATCGCCGGACTGCGCCGCTCCTTTAGCGTCGCGGCCTACCTAACCTATGCCCTGAGCCACCTGGAGTGTCGCCCGATTCTGCTCGACGGTATGGGTGGCATGCTGCGCGAGCAGATCAGCCGCATTAAGGCGCGCGACATTGTGGTGTCGATCAGCTTCTCGCCGTATGCGGAAGAGACGGTGATGGTCAGCGAAACCGCCGCCAGCGTCGGGGCGCGGCAGATTGTGATTACGGACAGCCAGATCAGCCCGCTGGCGACGTTCAGCGATCTCTGCTTTGTAGTGAAAGAGGCACAGGTGGACGCGTTTCGCTCCCAGTCGGCGACGCTGTGCCTGGTGCAGTCGCTGGTGGTGGCGCTGGCGTATAGGTTGGGGAGCGGGGAGAAATGAGCATGCAATCCCCGCATACTCGGTACTGATGAGTTCATGGATGGACTCAGCCTAGAGAATAGTCTGCTCAGACCACTAAAAATCCTTCCGTTACTGGCAATACAACTTGTCAGGACTGACAGAAACTGACCAGAAGCAGTCATTGCTACTCGTCCGACTCATTAGTCTCGCCGAACAAGAATTTCCCTATGTGCCAAATCGATCGCCCAACGTTGTGAATGAGTTGCTCTCCCTGCCGCAATGGCGAGTCTTCTTCATCGACGCCCGCGAGCTTGATCGCGTCTGTTATCTTTGAGCCTGTAGGGTGTGCATCACCCACTCGCATATCATAAACACCGGCAATCTCAGCAAATACTCTCTTGGCTTTGTCGTCTCCAATTTTCTCAGCCAAAATACTTTGGAGTAACTTGTTTGAGCCGAGCTTGGCTTTATCTTGGTGTGTAGAAAGCTTGCGTAACTCGGTTACGTTGAGCCTGTCCGAGAATACGCGAATGATGTCCTTGGCTAATCTGAGTAGAGTCGCTCTATCTTTGCTTGCAAACCTGGATATTTGCTGCCCTACTTCGGAGTCATCAATATCATGGGTGAACAGCGATATTTCGTATTTATGCCTGAAGCCATCTTCCAAAAGCCTCATGCTTCCAAAAAACATTTCTTCAACCGCATATGTTGGTGACGGTTTCGCCCTCACCTGCGCGTCCAGCAGCTCACTTGAAACCTTTCCTTCAGGAGCTACATTATAGCCTGCCCAAACATGCTGCTCCCATGGGGCGAGTCGTGCGATGTCATGAGCATATACGGTGATAAGATCCGAACTATTTATCCCGAAATGCGTTTTATATCCTGAGGTGGAATTAATAGCTCCAGTTTCAGCCGTGTACCACGCCAACTTAAATCCTCGACTATTGAGAAGTTCATTCACGACGCTGACCCGAAACCATAGCCAGCGGCCTATGTCCTCGTTATTAAGCTCTGCTGAACTCAATCGCGTCCCATCGGTTTCCACAATGAATTGCGGAAGGTTCGGATCTGCATCTCCACGAACTCGTAGGCTTTTTGATTGATGATCTATCCATTCCTCACGCCAAAATTCCCCCTCTACACGTACACCTTTATAGCCTCCACGATGCCCCTCTGAACTTTCGTAGCCAGTGTTCGAGTCATTCTCAGGGCCCATCACAGGCGCGTCTTCACCTTCATCTACGTCCGTTCGCCAAGCACGAAACATAGCCCAGCGCCCCCCAAAGACGTCATCAAGCTTGCGAACGATTAGGGTGAATTTACCGTTATCTCTTTCCTCATTGTGAGGCTGCAAATTTGAATATGCGCTATCCTCATATACGGGGACATTTTCTACCCTCTGTCGGTAGTATGAAAGGCGGAGCGACAGATTTCTGGCCGCTAGATAGTCGAGTAAAAATTCTCTTTTTATTTCTATCTGACGATGCTCGCCATTCTCACTCACTGTCTCGCGAGCCACCACAACGAAATTTTCTTCAGGCCTGACCCAGTTGCACCCCTCTTTGACCAAGTGCAGCGCAACTATCAAATCAGGGCTCAGTATCCATTTTCTACCACCAACAACAGGTTGCGGGTGTTCATAAACTAGATTGACACCTATTGGCTCTTTATCGTTGTAATGATATTGCTCAATGGACGCATAATATCCATGTTCGTATGCGTAAGGCGCGACTGTGTGCCCAATGCCTATGTCGCTCCATCCAAGACGTTCCTCTACTAGCTGGCGATGCTCTGGCGGGAATGCAACAGAACCACAGCCGAAATATTCACTGACATAGCCTACTTCTTTTAGATCCCCTTTCTTGCTCTCAATTGACGCTCTCAAAGGAACCCACGCCGCGTTAGAAAATACCCTGCGGGTTTCCCTAGTCTGGAGAATCCAATCTTCACTCATGGTCGAATCTCCTTTATTCATGACATCATGCTGGGATTAAGCAATGGCCTTCGCTTGATAGTTTCCTGCCTACCGTGGATCGAATAGTTGTAGCAGAATGAAATCGACCCCGCAGGAGTGCTGACAACATAGAGGCCGTCACGGTCCTTCACTTTGTAGAGTTTGTCTTTCGGCTTGATGTTACGCAGCTTGGTATCGGTCAGCACGGTCGAACTTCATCTAGAAAACACCATACCCCTCATCGCAACAAACCAATAAAAACATTATAAATCAATATATTAATTCAAATAAACACAATATCTATCTGGTTAGGAACGACATGGTATCGAGTGCCGAAAATTGTATTAGGGTCAGATCGTACCATCTACCATGCCATAAAAACGGGGGCCTGGCGATGCGAAAACTTGCCAGATAGTGCGAGGTCGAGAACGCAAAAAGCCCGCAATTACGCGGGCTTCCGGGTGTTTCTTGCTACTCATTGCCGGTCTATGCCAGACGCGAAATCATTCCCACTCAATCGTAGCCGGTGGCTTACCGCTGATGTCATACACCACGCGGGAAATACCGTTCACTTCGTTGATGATGCGGTTAGACACGCGGCCTAAGAAGTCATACGGCAGGTGCGCCCAGTGCGCGGTCATGAAGTCGATGGTTTCCACCGCACGCAGGGAAACAACCCAGTCGTACTTACGGCCATCGCCCATCACGCCGACAGAGCGAACCGGCAGGAACACGGTGAACGCCTGGCTTACTTTGTTGTACAGGTCAGCTTTGTGCAGCTCTTCGATGAAGATCGCGTCTGCGCGACGCAGCAGGTCGCAGTACTCTTTCTTCACTTCACCCAGTACGCGCACGCCGAGACCCGGGCCAGGGAACGGGTGACGGTAGAGCATGTCGTACGGCAGACCCAGTTCCAGACCGATCTTGCGTACTTCATCTTTGAACAGCTCGCGCAGCGGTTCAACCAGACCCATCTTCATCTCTTTCGGCAGGCCGCCCACGTTGTGGTGAGATTTGATGACGTGTGCTTTACCGGTTGCTGAAGCAGCTGATTCAATCACGTCAGGATAGATAGTGCCCTGTGCCAGCCATTTAACGTCTTCCAGCTTCAGCGCTTCTTCGTCGAACACTTCCACGAACACGCGGCCGATGATTTTACGCTTGGCTTCCGGATCGTTCTCGCCTTTCAGCGCGTCCAGGAAACGCTGCTCACCTTCCACATGAACGATGTTCAGACCGAAGTGGTCACCGAACATGTCCATCACCTGCTGGGCTTCGTTCAGACGCAGCAGACCGTTGTCCACAAAGACGCAGGTCAGGTTTTTGCCGATGGCACGGTGCAGCAGCATCGCGGTCACGGAGGAGTCGACGCCGCCGGAGAGGCCGAGGATCACTTTGTCATCACCAACCTGCTGGCGGATACGCTCCACGGCGTCGTCGATGATTTTTGCCGGGGTCCACAGCGCTTCACACTGGCAGATGTCGCGCACGAAGCGCTCCAGCATGCGCATACCCTGACGGGTGTGGGTCACTTCCGGGTGGAACTGCACGCCGTAGAAGCGTTTTTCTTCGTTCGCCATGATCGCGAACGGGCAGCTTTCGGTGCTGGCAACGGTTACGAAGTCAGACGGGATAGCGGTGACCTTGTCGCCGTGGCTCATCCACACGTCCAGCAGCGGTTTGCCGTCAGCGGTCAGGGAGTCTTCGATACCACGCACCAGTGCGCTGTCGGTGACGACTTCTACCTGTGCATAACCGAACTCACGCTCGTTAGAGCCTTCTACGTGGCCGCCCAGCTGCATGGCCATGGTCTGCATACCGTAGCAGACACCGAATACCGGCACGCCTGCTTCGAACACGTACTGCGGCGCGCGCGGGCTGTTCTCTTCGGTGGTGCTTTCCGGGCCGCCGGACAGGATGATGCCGCTTGGATTGAATTCGCGAATCTGTGCTTCCGTGACATCCCACGCCCACAGTTCGCAGTAAACGCCCAGTTCACGTACGCGACGCGCCACCAGCTGAGTGTACTGAGAACCAAAATCGAGGATGAGGATGCGATGTTTATGAATGTTTTCCGTCATTGACGCTAATTCCGAGGCAAGTGAAACAGATTAAATAAATCGCCCGACACGAGGTCGGGCGAAGAAAAATCAGGAGCCCAGACGATAGTTCGGGGACTCTTTGGTGATCGTCACGTCGTGAACGTGGCTCTCCTGGATACCCGCACCGCTGATGCGTACGAATTCCGCTTTGGTACGCAGCAGGTCAATGGTACCACAGCCGGTCAGACCCATACAGGAGCGCAGGCCGCCCATCTGCTGGTGAATGATCTCTTTCAGACGGCCTTTATAAGCAACGCGGCCTTCGATACCTTCCGGCACCAGTTTGTCAGCGGCGTTATCGGTCTGGAAGTAACGGTCAGAGGAACCTTTGGACATCGCGCCCAGGGAGCCCATCCCACGATAGGATTTGTAAGAACGGCCCTGGTAGAGTTCGATTTCACCCGGGGATTCTTCGGTACCGGCCAGCATGGAGCCCACCATCACGGCAGCAGCGCCCGCGGCGATGGCTTTAGCGATGTCGCCAGAGAAGCGGATACCGCCGTCAGCGATAACCGGAATACCGGTGCCTTCCAGCGCTTCAACCGCGTCAGATACCGCGGTGATCTGCGGAACACCCACGCCGGTGACGATACGGGTAGTACAGATAGAGCCTGGACCGATACCCACTTTCACCGCGCTGCAGCCGGCATCAGCCAGCGCACGAGCGCCTGCGCCTGTTGCCACGTTGCCGCCGATGATCTGCAGGTCCGGGTACTTAGCACGGGTGTCACGAATACGCTGCAGAACGCCTTCAGAGTGGCCGTGTGAGGAGTCGATCAGCAGGACGTCAACGCCCGCAGCCACCAGCGCATCAACACGCTCTTCGTTACCGGCACCGGCACCCACCGCTGCACCGACGCGCAGACGGCCATGCTCGTCTTTACAGGCGTTAGGTTTACGTTCTGCTTTCTGGAAATCTTTCACGGTGATCATGCCGCGCAGATGGAAGTTCGCATCCACAACCAGCGCTTTCTCAACGCGTTTTTCGTGCATTTTCGCCAGCACTACGTCGCGGGTTTCACCTTCGCGAACGGTCACCAGACGCTCTTTTGGCGTCATGTAGACGCTGACAGGCTGGTTCAGGTCAGTCACGAAGCGCACGTCACGGCCGGTGATGATGCCAACCAGCTCGTTATCTTCGGTCACAACCGGGTAACCGGCGAAGCCGTTACGTTCGGTCAGGGCTTTCACTTCGTGCAGAGTGGTGGTTGGCAGAACGGTCTGAGGGTCAGACACAATGCCGGATTCATGTTTCTTCACGCGGCGAACTTCTTCCGCCTGACGCTCGATAGACATGTTTTTATGGATAAAGCCAATGCCGCCTTCCTGTGCCAGGGCGATAGCCAGGCGCGCTTCAGTCACGGTGTCCATTGCCGCGGAGAGCATAGGAATGTTCAGACGAATGGTTTTCGTCAACTGCGTGCTGAGGTCGGCAGTATTCGGCAGAACGGTGGAATGAGCGGGAACGAGGAGGACGTCGTCAAACGTCAGTGCTTCTTTAGCGATACGTAGCATGGGCAATATCTCTGACCTGGGTGGTTAAATATTGCCGTGGCATTATACAGAGCGTAACCGATTGCATCTACACTTTTTTAAAAAAAATGCTTGCGATTGCCTCTCAGCAGGTTACTATCGACTGAATAACTTGCTGATTTAGAATTTGATCCCGCTCACATGTTATCCTCTCAATCCCCCTCAATTTATACCGTCAGCCGCCTGAATCAGACGGTGCGTTTGCTGCTTGAGCAGGAAATGGGGCAGGTCTGGATCAGCGGTGAGATCTCTAACTTCACGCAGCCCTCTTCCGGCCACTGGTACTTTACCTTAAAAGACGACACCGCCCAGGTGCGCTGCGCGATGTTCCGCAACAGCAACCGCCGCGTGACGTTTCGTCCGCAGCACGGCCAGCAGGTTCTGGTTCGCGCCAATATTACCCTGTATGAACCGCGCGGTGATTATCAAATTATCGTCGAGAGTATGCAGCCTGCGGGCGAAGGGCTGTTGCAGCAGAAGTATGAGCAGTTAAAAGCAACGCTTTCTGCCGAGGGGCTTTTCGACCAGCAGTTTAAAAAACCGCTGCCCTCTCCTGCCCACTGCGTTGGGGTTATCACCTCAAAAACCGGTGCGGCACTGCATGACATTTTGCACGTCCTCAAGCGTCGCGACCCTTCCCTGCCCGTCATCATCTACCCGACCGCCGTGCAGGGCGACGATGCGCCGGGCCAGATTGTGCGCGCCATTGCGCTGGCGAATGCGCGCCAGGAGTGTGACGTGCTCATCGTCGGGCGCGGAGGCGGCTCGCTGGAAGACCTGTGGAGCTTTAACGACGAGCGCGTGGCGCGGGCAATCTTTGCCAGCCTTATCCCGGTCGTGAGTGCCGTCGGGCATGAAACGGACGTGACGATAGCCGATTTTGTCGCGGATTTACGTGCGCCTACGCCTTCCGCGGCGGCAGAAGTGGTGAGTCGTAACCAGCTGGAGCTGCTGCGTCAGATCCAGAACGGCCAGCAGCGCCTTGAAATGGCGATGGACTACTTCCTCGCCAACCGTACCCGTCGCTTTACCCAGCTTCATCATCGTCTGCAGCAGCAGCACCCGCAGCTGCGCCTGGCGCGTCAGCAGACGGTGCTGGATCGTCTGCGCCAGCGCATGAATATCGCGCTGGATACTCAGCTGAAACGCGCGGTTTCGCGCCAGCAGCGCGTGACGCAGCGCCTTAACCAGCAAAATCCGCAGCCGAAAATTTACCGCGCACAAACGCGGATTCAGCAGCTGGAGTTTCGTCTGGCGGAGACTCTCCGCGCCCGGCTGAGTACCACCCGCGAACGTTTTGGCAATGCGGTGACCCATCTTGAAGCGGTCAGCCCCCTCTCCACGCTGGCGCGCGGCTATAGCGTGACAACGGCGACGGACGGCAAAGTGCTGAAGCAGACCAAACAGGTGAATACCGGCGATGTGCTGACGACGCGTCTTTCAGACGGCTGGGTAGAAAGCGAAGTGAAATCAATTAAACCGGTGAAAAAGACGCGTCAGCGTAAAACCGGATAATTCTTCGCCGGTTACTTACTATACTGCAGCTATTCCCTTTTTTGATAAGGAGAGCTGCATGAACCATCTTTATAGCGTTATTCCCCCTTATATTCTGCGTCGTATTATCGAAACGGGTTCCGAGCCGCAGCAGCGCTGCGCCCGTCAGACCTTAACCCACGTGCAGACGTTAATGGCCCATATGCCGGGCAAGCCCGCCGCCCCGCACGTGAATAAAGCCGGTCAGCTTGAGCGCGATATTTACGATGCGAAGCAAACCCAGGAGCTGCCGGGTACCCAGGTGCGTTATGAGGGTCAGCCGTCGAATGGCGATGTCGCGGTCGATGAAGCCTACGCGTATTTAGGGATTACCCATGATTTCTTCTGGAAAGAATATCTGCGCGATTCACTCGATAATAAAGGGCTTATTTTGACCGGGACCGTTCACTACGGCCGGGAATATCAGAACGCCTTCTGGAATGGTCAGCAGATGGTATTTGGCGACGGCGACGGGGAAATATTTAATCGCTTCACGATTGCCATTGACGTGGTGGCGCACGAACTGAGCCACGGCGTAACCGAGACCGAGGCCGGACTGATCTATTTTGAACAGTCGGGCGCGCTAAACGAGTCTCTCTCTGACGTGTTTGGCTCGCTGGTGAAACAGTATCATCTGAAGCAAACCGCCGATAAAGCAGACTGGCTGATTGGTGAAGGGCTGCTGGCCGCAGGAATTAACGGCAAAGGGCTGCGCTCGATGTCTGAACCCGGCACCGCCTACGATGACCCGCTGCTCGGCAAAGATCCGCAGCCCGCGCACATGAAAGATTTCATTAAAACGCGCGAGGATAACGGCGGCGTGCATCTGAACTCCGGTATCCCCAACCGGGCGTTTTATCTGGCCGCGACGGCGATCGGCGGTCACGCCTGGGAAAAAGCGGGTTATGCCTGGTACGACACAGTTTGCGATCGCAATCTGGCGCAGGATGCAGATTTTGAGGCCTTCGCAAAACTGACGATCGCGCACGGAGAGAAACGCTCCGGTAGCGACGTCGGAGCGGCCATAAAACAAGCCTGGGAACAGGTGGGAGTGCTGTAAATGCAGGTTCCGGAACTGACGGATGACGCCGTAGTTGAGCTGGCCCGGGAAGGCGGCGTCGCTTTTATTCCTAAGCTGAGCGGTCAGCGCACCATCGCGCTGTCCTCGCTCAATGAGGCCCAGCGCCAGCGCCTGGTGAGCATCCTGGAGCAGGCGTTTCCACGCGGCCAGCCGCCCGGGCAAGCCACGTCACCCGGCAGCGGTGACCAGCGCTATTTCCGCATCCAGATTATCTGGAACGGGCAGAATCAGGCACATTATGCCGATATCATCGTGCTGGTGCCCGAGCAGGAAGCACCCGAGTCGCTGGTCGAACTGTGGCAGAAAGGCGAAGGCTGCGTGTGTGATTAACGTTCTGCCGGAATAAACTCCACGCGCTTTTTAGAGATTAAGCCGTGGCCGTTCTGGCAGAAATAATCCACCGCGCCACAGGCTTTTAAAACCTGGAGCGGCTGATGGCACTCCGGGCAACGGGCTTCAAGCGCAATGTCTTTGTTACAGTTCTCGCAGTGCGCCGCCCCATTCTGAGGCTCCAGCGTTGCCAGGCAATCCGGGCAGGTAATCGTCATGGTGACTCCTTCAAAGCATTCAGGTCTGGGGTAATTTTACCACGTTGCGTTCAGTGCGGACCACGCAACTGTTGCTGCAAGGTCAGCAGCAGCGCAACTTCCTCGATCCGACGGCGCGTGGTACGGCTCACCTCCTGCGGATCCCGCTCAAACAGACTTTTATCGCCAAGAATATGTCCCGCAAGACAGTGCTCGTAGATTGTGCCGGGGAGAGACCAGCGCTGGATATCATCCCCCTCAATGACCTCCAGCACATCTTCCGCGCCGCGCCGGTCGTGACTGATGGTGCGCCCGTCACGCAGATGCAGACGCAAGCCTTTTTGCCCGCCCGCGGGTCCTGCGTATTTGTTAAGCCAGATGTCTACCGGTACGCCGCTGATGCTTCCCTGAAGATGCGCCTCACCTTCCGCCGTGGTCAGGTCTCCTTTTGCAATAGCGCGGCCCAGACGGTCTTTAGCGGCAACGACCTGTAGCGTCATCTCCTCATCGCCCCCCAGAAAGCACATCGTTTCACGCAGCATCGCCAGCACATGCGTACCGATATCCAGAATCACGCCATCAGGGTGACGAAGCGTTCTGGTATCCGGTTCACCGGTGGAGAAATTAAGCGCGATGGGTTCGCCGACAGCGTTATACCCGCTTGGCTCCTGCAAAAAGCCTTCGATTCTGACGACGTCAGAAAAATGATTGACCAGCGAGCGCTTCGCCGTTTCGGTGCGCGCCATCCAGTGGTCGAGCGCCAGCACTCGGGATGCCGCACCGGGCGTGGTCAGCAGCGCATTAAGCTTATCTATTTGGGGAAGCGTGGCGACAATCGGTTTTTCTATCACAATCCGGGAGATCGGTGAGGCGATCGCCTGCTCAAGCACCTCAAGATGGTGCAGCGATGCGGTAGTGATAAAGAGGGTATCAAGCGGGGTGGCAAGCAGTTCCGCAAGCGAGGCGCAGCGCATCACGCCTTCAGGGTGCTTTGCCGGGAGAACATCAAACCCGAAACAACGAACCGGGCGGCCATACAGGTTACGCAATGCGGGCAGATACGCTGTCTCCACTACCGCACCAAGACCAACAAATCCTAACTGCATATTTTCACCTCAGGGAATAACGTGCCGGGGCGTAACGCCAGCCCCGGCACGCTGAGGTTTATCAGGCGCTAGCTGCCGGTTTCGTTTGCGCATTTTCCAGCATACGACGCACCGGAACAATGAGGACGATCAGCACCGCGGCACAAATCAGCAGCGCGATGGAGCAGCGGGCGAAGAGATCCGGCAGCATATCCAGCTGGTCGGCCTTCACGTGGCCGCCGATCAGGCCGGCCGCCAGGTTACCCAAGGCACTGGCGCAGAACCACAGACCCATCATCTGGCCGCGCATTCTTTCCGGCGCCAGCAGGGTCATGGTCGCCAGACCGATCGGGCTCAGGCACAGTTCACCCAGCGTCAGCATCAGGATACTGCCCACCAGCCAGAACGGCGACACCCCCGCCCCACCGTTGCTCAGTACATTCTGTGCCGCCAGCATCATCAGGCCAAAGCCCGCTGCCGCACACAGAATACCGATCACGAATTTGGTGATACTGCTCGGGCGGATGTTCTTCGTCGCGAGCTTCGGCCATGCCCAGCTGAACACCGGGGCCAGCAGGATGATGAACAGCGCGTTAATCGACTGGAACCAAACCGCCGGGATTTCAAAATCACCGATCATGCGGTTAGTGTAGTCGTTGGCAAACAGGTTGAACGAGGTTGGCTTCTGCTCAAACGCAGACCAGAAGAACGCCGCTGAGACCAGCAGAATAAAGCACACCAGCAGTCTGGCGCGTTCTTTACGGTTCAGGCCAGCAAAAACAAACAGATAAATAAAGTAGAGGGCAACAGACGCCGCAATCACGTAGACCAGCACGCTGGCTACCGCGACCGGGTTAATCACAATCACGCCCTGCGCAATCAGCGTCACGAGCGTTGCCACACCTGCCGCCAGCACCAGCAGCCAGATGCCCACGCCATTACGCTTCACCACCGGACTGTTCCAGGTGGAATCCAGACCGACTTCGCTGTCATAGCGTTTCATCGCCGGAACCGCAAACACGCGGAAGATAATCAGCGCCACCAGCATCCCGATGCCGCCAATACCAAAGCCCCAGTGCCAGCCGTGGGTTTTAATCAGCCAGCCGGAAATCAGCGGGGCAATGAACGAGCCCATGTTGATGCCCATATAGAACAGCGAGAAACCGCCGTCACGACGCGCATCGCCTTTTTTATACAGAGTCCCCACCATGACCGAGATACAGGTCTTGAACAGGCCAGAGCCGAGCACGATGAACATCAGGCCGATAAAGAACAGGTTGTCACCCATGATGGCCGACAGCGCAATCGACAGGTGGCCGAGCGCAATCAGAATTGAACCGTACCAGACGGCTCTCTGCTGCCCAAGCCAGTTATCCGCCAGCCAGCCCCCCGGCAGCGCGGCCAGGTACATGGTCCCGGCAAAGATACCGACAATCGCTGAGGCGTTTTCACGGGCCAGGCCCATCCCGCCGTCATAGACGGTGGCGGCCATAAACAGGATCAGTAACGGACGAATGCCGTAAAACGAGAAACGCTCCCACATCTCGGTGAAAAACAGTGAACCGAGCGGATACGGATGGCCGAAGAACGTTCGGCTCTCTTTTTGATTAACAGAGGATTGCATAATTCTCCCGAAAGGTATGTGTCGTGCTTGTAAACACCAGCAAGTACGCCGGCCAGTTACGTATCTGACCGATTTTTTACATGCGGCGAAAAGTTAGTTAACCATTTGATAACCAGATGCTAGTTTTGTCTAGTACCGGGCCCGGGACTTTAAGACGAAAATTCGACGATTGTCTACTTTCTTAGTTTTAAACATGGTTAAAAGTGAATAGTGATTGACATCACACAGAGAAAACCGGCGGTATGATTGGGCAAAAAAAAGCCCGCGACATGCGCGGGCTTTTGTGAGTTCAGCAAAGCTTATTTGCTTTTTTTAATGTGCTTAATCAAACGCTTACG
>NZ_JTLF01000277.1:0-59928 GCF_000798855.1 Enterobacter sp. ZOR0014
AACGCCCAAAGCAGAGTAATATGAACTAACCAAAAAGGCCGCCCACGCGGCCTTTTTTCTTTGCGCTCTCTGGCAAACCGACCGTAAAATCAAAGACATCACACGCTAATAAAACCACGCTCATGCTTGATTATGCTCATCGCCAACACCGTTCCGACCGACGTCGCCTGCTATTGCTGGCGCTGTTGCTGATTGTCGCCGCGGGTATCAGCCTCTGCGCGGGCGACAGCTGGATTGGGCCCGAACGCTGGCTGGGGCCTGACGGGCAACTCTTCGTCTGGCAAATTCGTCTGCCTCGCACCGTGGCGGTGATGCTGGTCGGTGCTGCACTGGCGCTGTCAGGTACCGTTATGCAGGCGCTGTTTGAAAACCCGCTGGCGGAACCCGGTCTGCTCGGGGTGTCGAACGGTGCAGGCGTCGGGCTGATTGCGGCGGTAATGCTGGGCGGAGGAGAACTCTCCGGATGGAGTATTAGCCTCAGTGCCATTTTCGGCGCATTACTGATCACCATCATCCTGCTTCGCTTTGCCAGACGGCACTTGTCGACCAGCCGCCTGCTGCTTGCCGGGGTTGCGCTGGGGATCATCTGCAGCGCGCTAATGACCTGGGCGGTCTACTTCTCGACCTCCTTTGACTTGCGTCAGCTGATGTACTGGATGATGGGCGGCTTTGGTGGCGTTGACTGGCATCAGGGCTGGCTGATGGCACTTCTGGTGCCTGGGATTGTATGGGCAGCCCTGCAGGCGCAGCCGCTGAACATGCTCGCGCTGGGGGAGATCTCAGCCCGTCAGCTCGGCATGCCGATGGCGTTCTGGCGTAACGTGCTGGTCATTGCCATCGGTTGGCTGGTGGGCGTGAGCGTGGCGCTGGCGGGAGCGATTGGTTTTATCGGGCTGGTTATCCCGCATATGCTGCGTCTGTGTGGCTTCACGGACCATCGAACCTTGCTTCCGGCTTCGGCCGTGGCCGGAGCCGTCACGCTGCTGGTGGCTGATATCATCGCTCGTCTTGCCCTGACAGCCGCGGAGTTACCGATTGGTGTGGTCACCGCCACGCTGGGCGCGCCAGTCTTTATCTGGCTACTATTAAAATCCGGACGTTAAAAAACGACCCGTAAGACAACCTGAGGGAATGCTATGCAGACTGATATCCTGAATACCGAAGT
Organism: Enterobacter sp. ZOR0014; assembly: GCF_000798855.1. Classification (NCBI taxonomy): domain Bacteria; kingdom Pseudomonadati; phylum Pseudomonadota; class Gammaproteobacteria; order Enterobacterales; family Enterobacteriaceae; genus Enterobacter; species Enterobacter sp. ZOR0014. Next base: position 1,166 of record NZ_JTLF01000277.1, read on the forward strand.
GACGACCATTGATGGCGAGAAAACCACGCTGGAAAGCTACAAAGGCAACGTGTTGCTTATCGTCAACGTGGCGTCCAAATGCGGCCTGACGCCACAGTACGAACAGCTGGAGAACATTCAGAAAGCCTGGGAGAAAGACGGTTTCACCGTGCTGGGCTTCCCGTGCAACCAGTTCCTGGGCCAGGAGCCGGGCAGCGAAGAAGAGATCAAAACCTTCTGCAGCACCACCTATGGCGTAACGTTCCCGATGTTCAGCAAAATTGATGTTAACGGCGAAGATCGCCATCCGCTGTACGCGAAGCTGATTGCTGCCGCGCCGAAGGCCGTTGCGCCTGAGGGCAGTGGTTTTTACGAGCGTATGGCCAGCAAAGGCCGCGCGCCGCTCTATCCGGACGATATTCTGTGGAACTTCGAAAAATTCCTGATCGGTCGCGACGGCCAGGTCGTTCAGCGCTTCTCGCCGGATATGACGCCTGAGGATCCGATTGTCATGGAATCGATCAAGCTGGCGCTGGCAAAATAATGTCACTGCTGATACAGCTCACGGACGTCGCCGAGAAGGGGCGTCTGGAGCCGATGACCGGCGCTATCAATGCGGGGGAAATCCTGCATCTGGTTGGGCCAAACGGCGCGGGAAAAAGCACGCTGCTGGCGCGGATGGCAGGGCTGACCACCGGGCCCGGGCAGATCACACTGCTGGAACATCCTCTTGCTGACTGGTCTCCCGGCTCGCTGGCCCACCGGCGCAGCTATCTGGTGCAGCAGCAGGTACCGCCGTTTGCGATGCCGGTCTGGCATTATCTGATGCTGCATTTGCACGACAAACAGGATACGGCACTGCTTACGGAGGTGGCGGCGGCGTTAGGACTGGAAGATAAACTGCCCCGCCATGCCAGCCAGCTTTCCGGCGGTGAATGGCAGCGAGTGCGTCTGGCGGCGGTCATTCTGCAGATCCACCCCGCAGGCAACCCTCACGGGCGGATGTTGCTCCTGGACGAACCCATGAGTGGTCTGGATGTCGCCCAGCAGGCGGCGCTGGATTCGCTGTTAAGCGCGTTGAGCCGGAAAGGTATTGCCGTGGTGATGAGCAGCCACGACCTTAACCATACGTTGCGCCATGCCCATCGGGTGTGGCTACTGTCGCGCGGCAGGATGATTGCCAGCGGCACGCGGGACCAGGTTCTTACGCCACCACATCTGGCACGTGCCTATAACATGTCGTTCCGCAGGCTGGATATCGAGGGACATAAGATGCTGATTTCTACGGGGCAGGAGTAACCGTTTCTTGCCTGTTAACACACTTGCGCGCTAAATTACCGAAAGAACAATAAAAGCAGAGGATTCGTCTGAAAATGCGATTCTGGTTTATCCTGGTGGCGGCACTCTTTCTTGCGGGATGCAGCAGCCATCGTGCACCGCCGCCTAATCCGCGGCTTTCAGATTCTATCACCGTCATTGCCAGTCTGAACGACCAGCTGAGCAACTGGCGCGGGACGCCTTATCGCTACGGCGGTATGAGTCGCGGCGGGGTGGACTGCTCTGGTTTTGTGCTGATGACGTTTCGTGACAAGTTTGATTTACAGCTTCCGCGCGAAACGCGCAAGCAGGCTGAAATTGGGACTGAAATTGATAAAGACGATCTGCTGCCGGGAGACCTGGTCTTTTTCAAAACCGGTTCGGGAGAAAGTGGCCTGCATGTCGGCATTTATGACACGGACAACCAGTTTATTCATGCCTCAACAAGTCGTGGTGTGATGCGCTCTTCTCTGGATAATGTTTACTGGCGTAAAAATTTCTGGCAGGCACGACGTATTTAATCTGCCCGAACACGTCTCACTGCCGGCAGGGTAACTATTAAATCATGCCGGTTTTTCTTGAATAAGCTGATTAAAGTTAAATTTACCTAAAATTAGCGTCATCCTTATGTGTCTGTTTTATCTAAAACTGGCTATTACTCAGTAACCAGGATAAGATTATTTTAGATTCAGGGATAAATCTGAAAATTAATACGGAACTAATGAAATTAAACTTATTAAAATCAAGACAGTGGAATTGTGTCGGCAATTGCTCCAGGATGTCCTCTCTCATCTTTAATGCGGGGCGAGTGCAATGATGATTACGCTAGATAATGCATACCAGTCTGAACTGATGCTTTTGCCTGCACGTAATAGTGCTGGCGAGCTTAAAGGTTTAGAGGTTCTGGTTAACTTTACTGGCGTCGGCACCGATGTGAGGATCCCCACTGAGCTCGTTATCCCCCGGCTTTCAGCGGCAGAAGAGTTAGCGCTGTTTAACGAAAAACTGCAATTGCTTGATACCTGTAAACTGTTTTTTATTCAGCATCAGTTAATTGCATGGATCAATATTACACCGGCTATTGTTGAATTTTTATTAAGTAATGGGAATGCTGTTTCAATTCTTGAGCGGTATCCTTTTCTTGAGTTTACTGTTAATGAGAATTATCCAGGTTTAAATAACGGAAAGGATGATCTGCAACTGGCGAGAATGGCGATCCATTTCCCCCTGGTCCTCGCAAACTTTGGTGCAGGCGCGGCATCGCTCAAAGCTGTCTATGATGGATTATTTAAACGGGTCATTCTCGATAAAGGTTTCATCCAGCAGCGGGCTTCGGAGCTCTCTTTCGAACCTTTTATGCGCGCTATCCTCTGGCAAATAACGCCGCACTGCCAGTCGGTGATCGTCTCAGGTATTGACGACCATGGTCTGCTGCAACGCGTCTTGTCCTTCAATTTTGGCGCCATGCAGGGCACGCTGTGGCCCGCTGTCCCGGCGGAGCACGTCACGACGCTGGTTCAGTAGCGATAACCCTGTCTTTCGCCCGTGTTTAAGTTCGGGCAAACCCTCTACACTAAAAGCAGGAGGACTTATGACCCTGTCTTTTACTGCTCACTGGCATGACGAGTTGCCTGGCTTTTACACCGCACTCAAACCCACACCGTTACACAATTCACGTCTTATCTGGCACAACGACCGGCTGGCCGATGAACTGGCCGTTCCGCCTGAGATGTTTAAGCCTTCCGGGGGCGCGGGCGTCTGGGGAGGCGAAACGCTTCTTCCCGGTATGCAACCCCTTGCCCAGGTCTATAGCGGACACCAGTTTGGCGTCTGGGCGGGACAGCTGGGCGACGGCAGGGGGATCCTGCTGGGCGAACAACAGCTTTCCAACGGAGAGACGGTTGACTGGCATCTGAAAGGTGCAGGTCTTACCCCTTATTCTCGGATGGGCGATGGCCGCGCAGTATTACGTTCAACAATACGTGAATGCCTGGCATCTGAAGCCATGCATGCTCTGGGGATCCCCACCACGCGCGCGCTGTCGATTGTCACCAGCGACACGCCGGTTATGCGCGAAACGGTAGAAAAAGGGGCGATGCTGATGCGTATCGCACAAAGCCATCTGCGCTTTGGCCATTTTGAGCACTTTTACTATCGTCGTGAGACGGACAAGGTTCGTCAGCTCGCGGACTACGCTATTCGCCGCCATTGGGCGCATTTGCAGGATGAGGCTGATAAATACGTTCTCTGGTTCCGGGACGTGGTCGCCCGTACCGCCAGGATGATTGCTCGCTGGCAAACGGTGGGCTTTGCTCATGGGGTAATGAACACTGACAATATGTCGCTCCTCGGGCTGACCTTTGATTATGGGCCGTTTGGTTTTCTGGATGATTATCAGCCGGGTTATATCTGCAACCACTCTGACTATCAGGGACGTTACAGTTTTGACAACCAGCCAGCGGTTGGGCTATGGAACCTGCAGCGGTTTGCGCAAACATTGTCGCCGTTTATGGATGTCGATGCCCTGAATGATGCACTCGACAGCTATCAGGACGTTTTGCTGCGAGAATATGGCACGCTGATGCGCAACAAGCTGGGGCTGATGACCCAGGAGAAAGGGGATAACGAGATCCTGAACGATCTGTTTGCACTGATGGCGCGTGAGGGGAGTGATTATACCCGCACTTTCCGGATGCTGGGCCAGACGGAGCAGCACAGTGCTGCATCGCCGCTGCGCGACGAGTTTATTGACAGGCAGGCCTTTGACGACTGGTTTGCACGTTACCGCTCCCGCTTGCAGCAGGAACAGGTCGATGACGCCGCCCGTCAGACGCAGATGAACGCGACGAATCCCGCGATGGTGTTGCGCAACTGGCTGGCGCAGCGGGCGATTGAACAGGCAGAGCAGGGAGAGTATGACGAGTTGCACCGTCTGCACCTGGCGTTGTGCACGCCGTTTGCCGACCGGGATGATGACTATATCAGCCGCCCGCCAGACTGGGGCAAACGGCTGGAAGTGAGTTGCTCAAGCTAAATATTTCTGGCCGGGTAGCGGCTTCGCCTTACCCGGCCAGAAACTCACTGTGCCACCCAGCCGCCATCCATATTCCACGCGGCGCCGCGAACGTTAACGGCGCTGTCGCTGCATAAAAACAGTGCCAGTTCGCCCAACTGCTCCGGGGTGACAAATTCACCTGAAGGCTGCTTTTCCCCGAGAAGCTGGTCCCGCGCCAGTTCCGGCGGGACGCCATCCGCGATGCGCTTATCGATTTGCTGTTGTACCAGCGGGGTCAGCACCCACCCCGGGCAGAGGGCATTGGCGGTCACGCCGGTGCGTGCGGTTTCCAGCGCCAGGGATTTGGTAAAGCCCACCACGCCATGCTTGGCGGCAACGTAAGCGGACTTCTCTTTCGACGCAACCAGCCCGTGAACGGAGGCGATATTAATGATGCGTCCCCAGTTTTGTTCACGCATGGCGGGCAACGCCAGCCGGCTGGTGTGAAACACCGCAGAAAGGTTAATGGCGATAATGTCGTTCCATTTCTCCACCGGGAAGGTCTCCACCGGAGCCACATGCTGTATCCCGGCATTGTTAACAAGAATATCCACGCCGCCAAACTGCGATTCGGCGTAGCGCATCATGGCTTCAATCTGCAACACGTCACGCAGGTCGGCATCGTGGTAGCCCGGCTTTTTGCCCAGTTGTGCAATTTCTTCTCGCGCTGATTCGCTGTCACCGAAACCGTTGAGAATCAACTGCGCCCCTGATTTCGCCAGCATGCGAGCGATCCCCAGGCCAATGCCGCTTGTCGAGCCGGTCACCAGGGCGATTTTACCGTTCAGATTCATTTTTCTCTCCTTACACAATGCCGGTCAGATAGAACACGGCAATGACAAAAAGCACTGCCAGGCTTTTAATGATAGTGATAGCGAAAATGCCGCCGTAGGCCTGACGATGGCTCAGGCCGGTGATGGCCAGCAAGGTAATCACCGCCCCGTTATGGGGAAGCGTATCCATCCCGCCGCTTGCCATTGACGCCACGCGGTGCAACACCTCAAGCGGGATATTGGCCGCGTGGGCGGCAGCAACAAAGGTGTCCGCCATGGCCGCAAGGGCAATACTCATTCCGCCGGACGCTGAGCCGGTGATCCCGGCGAGAACGGTCACGCTGATGGCTTCGTTCAGCAACGGGTTCGGGATGGCAGACAGCGCTTTAGATAACACCAGAAAACCGGGCAGGGCGGCGATAACCGCGCCGAAACCGTATTCGGACGCGGTATTCATCGCCGCGAGGATGGCGCCGCTGACCGCCGTTCGGCTGCCTTCTGCCAGACGTCCCCGGATATTGCGAAAACCAAAAATCAACACCAGCACAATACCGGAGAGCAGCGCCGCCTCCACGGCCCAGATGGCGGTGATCTTGCTCACCTCGGTCACAATCGGTTTCGCCAGTCCTGGCAGGGTAAGCTCATGACTCGTACCATACCAGCCGGGGATCCAGCGGGTAAACAGCAGGTTCAATATGCCCACGACCAGCAGCGGGGAGAGAGCAATCAGCGGATGCGGGAGATGAATATTGTCCGGCGTTTCAGGTTCGTTTTTCAGGTCCGCGCCATAACCTTCATTGTTATTGATCGCCTTACGCCGCTGCCGCTCCAGCCAGAGCAGGCCAAAGAAGATAATAAACAGAGAGCCGATAAGACCCAGCCACGGGGCCGCCCAGGCGTTAGTGCCAAAGAAGCTGGTGGGAATAATGTTCTGGATTTGCGGCGTGCCGGGCAGGGCGTCCATGGTAAACGAGAACGCCCCCAGCGCCACGGTAGCGGGGATTAACCGTTTAGGAATGCCGCTCTGGCGGAACAGTTCGGCGGCAAACGGGTACACCGCAAATGCCACCACGAACAGCGACACGCCGCCGTAGGTTAACAGCGCACACACCAGGACTATCACGGGGATAGCGTGCCGACGACCGAGGATCTGGATCGCGGCGGCAACGATGGATCGTGAAAAACCGGAAAGCTCAATCAGCTTGCCAAACACCGCCCCCAGCAGGAACACCGGGAAATAGAGCTTAACGAAGCCGACCATCTTTTCCATAAACAGGCCAGTAAACGTCGGGCCGACGGCACCCGGATCGGTCAGCAGCACGGCACCAAGCGCCGCAATCGGCGCAAACAAAATCACGCTGTATCCGCGGTAGGCCGCCAGCATCAGTAATCCCAGCGCCGCCAGGGCTATTAACACACTCATTACGACTCCTCACTTTAATTATTATTCGGGTACCAACGAGAGGTTTAACGCTCAACGGTCAGGGCAATGCCTTGTCCGCCGCCAACGCACAGGGTGGCAAGTCCCTTTGTTACCCCCCGGCGCTGCATTTCATGGAGCAGGGTCACCAGGATGCGACAGCCGGATGCGCCAATCGGATGGCCCAGGGCGATGGCGCCACCGTTAACGTTGACGTTCTGTTCATCCCAGCCAAGCTCTTTGCCCACCGCCAGTGCCTGTGCGGCAAAGGCTTCGTTGGCTTCAATGAGATCGACGTCGTCGAGCGTCCAGCCCGCCCGCGCCAGCGCCGTCCGGCAGGCGCTGACCGGGCCGATGCCCATCACCGACGGATCAACGCCCGTCACGGCGTAACTCACAATGTGGCCAAGAACAGGTAACCCGCTTTCCCGCGCCTTTTCCTCGCTCATCAGCAGTACCGCGGCGGCACCATCGTTAAGGGTGGAGGCGTTCCCGGCCGTGACCGTGCCCTCGTCATGCAAAAATGCGGGGCGAAGCTGTGCAAGCTGCCCGGCGGTGGTTTCCGGGCGTGGCTGTTCATCATGGCGGACAATCTGTGGCGCACGTTTGCCCTGTTTCACCGTCACTGGCGCTATCTCGGCGTCAAACCGACCAGTCTCTATGGCGGACGCCGCCTTTTGCTGTGACCGGAGGGCGAAGGCATCCTGTTGCTCGCGGGAAATGCCGTACTCACGGGCGACGTTTTCCGCAGTGATGCCCATGTGGTAATCGTTGAAGGCGTCCCACAGGCCGTCGGTAATCATGCTGTCCTGCAGGCCCGTATGCCCAAAACGCAGCCCTGAACGTGCGCCATCCAGCAGATACGGGGCGTTACTCATGCTCTCCTGACCGCCAGCGATAACCACGTCTGCGTCACCGCAGCGGATTGCCTGGGCGGCGAGCTGTACCGCTTTCAACCCCGCGCCGCACACCAGATTGACCGTTGTCGCCGGGGTGCTGACGGGTAATCCGGCAGTGATGGCCGTCTGGCGGGCGGGGTTTTGCCCGCACCCGGCCGTCAGCACCTGACCGAAAACCAGTTCGTCTATTTGCTCTGGGTGAAGGCCGCTGCTCTCCAGCAGACGCTGTACCGTGACGGCACCCAGCTCAACGGCTGAAAGGGGCGAGAGCGATCCGCGAAAACTGCCAATGGGGGTTCGCGTTGCCCCGACAATCATGACCTTTTTCATGTTGAGTCCTCAGTTGAAGCGCATCTCGCGAACGTCGTCCGCCACAATGATTTTTCCGGCCGTTTTACGGACAATCTCGTCGATACCGACACCCGGGGCGTATTCCCGCAGGATGAACGCGCCGTCCGCTATCTCCAGCAACGCGAGATCGGTCAGGACCCGACGGATGCAGCCCACACCGGTGAGCGGCAGCGTGCAGCGCGGCAGCAGTTTGGAGTCACCGTTTTTTGCAGCGTGGGTCATCACCACAATGATGTTCTGCGCCCCGGCAACGAGATCCATCGCGCCACCCATCCCTTTCACCATCTTTCCGGGGATCATCCACGAGGCAATGTTGCCCTCGACATCGACTTCAAATGCGCCCAGCACGGTCAGATCCACATGGCCGCCGCGGATCATGGCAAACGACTGGGCCGAGTCGAAAATGGCCGCGCCGGTCCGCGCAGTGACCGTCTGTTTACCGGCGTTGATCATGTCGGCATCAAGGCTATGCTCATCGGGAAAAGCCCCCATTCCGAGCAGACCGTTTTCCGACTGCAGCATCACGTCCATTTCCGGGGGAATATAATTCGCCACCAGCGTAGGGATGCCGATCCCCAGGTTGACGTAATACCCGTCGCGCAGTTCGCGGGCGACGCGCATCGCCATCTGTTCACGGGTTAACATCGTCAGACTCCTTGCGCGCGCAGCGTGCGCTGTTCAATGCGTTTTTCAAACTGGCCGACAATCAGCCTGTCGACGTAAATTCCCGGCGTATGAATAGCCGACGGAGGCAGTTCACCCGGCGGAACAATCTCTTCCACCTCCACAACCGTGATTCGGCCCGCCGTTGCCATCAGTGGATTAAAATTTTGCGCGGTATGGCGATAGATAACGTTGCCGTACCAGTCCGCTTTCCAGCCCTTAACCAGTGCGAAATCACCGGTAATGGCCTCTTCAAGAATGTAATTTTTACCGCCAAACTGGCGCACATCTTTGCCCGCTGCCACGGGGGTGCCATAACCGGTGGCCGTATAAAACGCCGGAATACCGGCCCCGCCCGCGCGGACCTTTTCTGCCAGCGTCCCCTGCGGAGTAAGTTCGATTGCCAGTTCCCCGCTCAGTACCTGCTGCTCAAACAGCGCGTTCTCGCCGACGTAAGACGCCACCACTTTGCGAACCTGGCGCGTTTCGAGCAGTATCCCCAGACCGAAACCATCCACGCCGCAGTTGTTTGACACGACCGTCAGATCTTTCACCTGACGGCGTCGAACCTCTGCAATCAGGTTCTCAGGAATACCGCACAGCCCGAAGCCGCCCGCCAGCAAGGTCATGCCGTCCGTCAGCCCATCCAGCGCCTGCGCATAGCTGCTGACGCGCTTATCCAGTCCTGCCATAGTCATCCCTCCCGTTAACCGTGCCGGTATCATTAGGGGTGGCGACTCATTTGTTAATTTTGAATTTGTGACCCACTCATTTGGATTTCTTATTAATTTCCTGTTAACTAAATTTTTTCAATTAGTTAACAGGATGAAAAATGAGAATGAGTGTCAAACAGTTACGCGCGTTTTTAGCGGTAGCTCACACTCTCAATTTCGCGCACGCCAGCGAACGCTTAAATCTTTCCCAGCCAGCGCTGAGCCTGACGATTAAAAGCCTGGAAGATGCGCTCGGTGGGCCGCTGTTGCAGCGGAGCACGCGCAAGGTTGCCCTCACGCAGGAGGGAGAAACATTTCTGCCGATGGCGCGGCAGCTGCTGGCCGACTGGGATAACGTGGAAGAGGCAATGCACCAGTGCTTTACGCTCCAGCGCGGCAAAATCTCGGTCGCGGCGATGCCGTCGTTTGCCGCCAACGTTTTACCGGAAGTGCTGAAAGCGTTTCGCGATCGCCATGCCGGGGTTAACGTCACCGTGCATGATGTCATCAACGAGCAGGTGATTGAGATGGTGCGGGAAGGGCGGGTTGAGATGGGAATAGCTTTTGAGCCGGCACCCACGCATAACCTGCTGTTTACGCCGCTGGGGCTGGACAGGTTTGTCGCCATTGTGCCGAAAGATTCCGCGCTTGCGGGAAAAAAACGCCTGGCATGGGAGGAGTTGCTGACGCTGGATTTCATCACCCTGCAGCGCCCTTCGGCGGTACGTCTGATGATGGAGGAGGAGCTGGCGCGGAGCGGCAGAAAGCTGGACGTGGCGCTGGAGAGTCATCAACTGGTGACGGTAGGGCGCATGGTCGCCAGCGGGCTGGGTGGCAGCGCCGTGCCGGCGCTCTGCGAGGCGCAGATGGCTTCCCTGGGGGCGGTCTGTATTCCGCTGGATAACCCGCCCATTGAAAAGTGCATCGGGGTGATCCATCCCGGGCACACGCAGCTCTCTAAAGCGGCGCATGCCCTGCTGGAAACGCTGAAGGATTTTTACCACCCCGCTCAGGGAGCGAGGAACACCTGCGGCACGGCATGAGCCGGATGGCTGCCGACCAGCACCTGCGCGCCATACCAGCGCGCCAGCGTCCCGGCCTGCAAAACGTCCTCCGGTGCCCCCCGGGAGACCAGCCTGCCGTTATGCAGCAGCAGGATACGATCCGCCCACAGTGCCGCCAGATTAAGATCGTGCAGAACCACGCAGACGTGGAGATGCCCCCGACGGGTCAGGGTTTTCATCAGGCGCAGCAGATGTTGCTGGTGGAAGAGATCCAGTGCGGAGGTCGGTTCATCAAGAAACAGCCAGCCGCGTGGGGCGCCGTCGCACCAGAGTTGGGCCAGTGCCCGAGCGAGCTGGATCCGTTGCTGCTCGCCTCCGGAGAGTGCCGAATAGCGTCTGCCCGCCAGGGGTAAACAGCCTGTGATCGCCATGACCTCCTCAACCACTGACGCCTCAGGGGACCGCGTCCAGGGGGCGCGCCCCATACCGACCACGGCTTCCACCGGCCAGTCGAATCCGGGCTGCGTATTTTGACGCATCACTGCCCGGTAGCGGGCGAGAGTCTCCGTTGGCCAGTCAGCAAGCGGCGTGCCTGCCAGACTGCACCGCCCGCTTGCGGGTGTGAGATAGCCGGTCAGCAGCCGTAATAATGTCGATTTCCCGGCACCGTTAGGGCCAATCAACGCGACCAGCTCACCCTGAGATAAGGTCAGTGATACATCGTCGATCAGCGTCCGTTGCCCGGCGTGAAAGACCAGGTTTTCCGCACAATAGCGTTCAGCCATGCGCACCTCCACGACGAAAGATAAGCCACAGGAACCACGGCGCACCGAGAAGGCTGGTCAACAACCCGACGGGCATTTCCGCCGGGGTGACCAGAGTGCGCGCCAGCGTATCGGCAGCCAGCAGCAGTAACGCTCCGGCCAGCACCGAGCCGGGGATCGCGGCCCGGTGGTCGGCCCCTAGCCACATACGCATCAGGTGTGGGACCACAAGGCCAACAAAGCCAATCACGCCGCTGATGGCCACCGCCGCAGCGACCAGCAGGGCGCTGCACAGCAGCAGGATCCGCTGTACCCGGGCAACATCCACCCCGAGATAGTGCGCCTCTTCATCACCCAGCTGCAGCAAATTGAGTGGACCAGCCAGCCGCCAGATAATCAGAACCGCAGGCACCATCAGCGAGGTCACCGCAAGCAGGGTGGACCACTGCGCCTGCCCGAGGCTGCCCATTCCCCAGAGCGAAAGCTGGCGAAGCTGCGCATCGTTGCTAAGCCAGGAAAGGAGACCGACGGCCGCGCCGCACAGGGCGTTGATGGCGATCCCCACCAGCAGTAAACGGGACAGGGAACCGTGACGCTGCTGGCTGAGCAGGAAGATCACAACGGTTGCAGCCAGCGCGCCGAGGAATGCCGCAACCATCGGGGCGTAAAGCATCATCAGGGCCGGCAACGTGACAGGAATAACCACCCACATCGCGACCGCCAGCGCCGCGCTGCTGCTGATCCCAAGCAAACCCGGGTCTGCCAGCGGGTTGCGGAACAGTCCCTGCATCACGCACCCGGCCAGCGCCAGCGCGCCGCCAATCACCAGCGCCAGCAGCACGCGGGGCAGGCGAATGGTCAGCCAGATCTGACGCATCGCCTCATCGCTGCCGTTCCACAGCAGGCTGACCGGCAGAGGCAATGCCCCAAAGCCTGTTGCCGTAAGGGTCATGATGCTCAGAATTGCGGCCAGCATCCACAACGACAGTGCGATCCGCCGGGACATCAGGGCAGTTGCTCCGCTTTAGCACGCAACTGCCGGATGGCTTCCGGCGTGCGCACGCTGAAACCCAGCAGCGCCATGTCATCAATCGCCAGCAGCTGTTTGTGCCGTCCCGCCGGGGTTTGCGCCAGTCCGGGCAGCTTCCACAGATTCGCCTCGCCACCCAGCGCGTTCACGCCGTCCTGCGAAATCACCACCAGGTCGGGCTGGCTGGCAATAATCCCTTCCTGCGACAGCGGCTGATACCGCGTGAAACCCTGCATCGCGTTCTGCAACCCGGCGGCACGGATGGCGGCATCGGCGCCGGTTTGCTGTCCGGCGGCCATGGCGGTCATTCCCCCGTGGTTGAGGATAAACAGCACCCGCTTGTTGAGCGGTTCTGCGGGCAGAGCCGCCATCGCCTGACGTAGCGAGCGGCGCAGGCTCTCTCCCTGCGCTTCACGGTGGGTGGCCTCGGCAATAATGCGGATCTTTTCGTCAATGACGCTCAGATCGTTGCGGCCAGGAACGGTAATCACCCTGACGTGACTGCGTTCAACCTGCTTTAACGCCAGAGACGGCTGCGCCTGGTCGCTGGCCAGCACCAGCGTGGGACGCATGGACAAAATCCCTTCGGCGTTAAGCTGGCGCAAATAGCCCACGTCCGGGAGCGCGTTCGCTGCCTGCGGCCACTGGCTGGTACTGTCGCGTGCGACCAGCGAAGAGTCCGCGCCAAGCGCATAAACAATCTCCGTGACGTCGCCGCCAAGGGTGACAATTTTCTCCTGCGCGGCGGCAAACGCCACCAGCGGCAGGGCGGTCAGCAGGGCAAACCACGTTTTCATGCGGCCAGCCCTTTTGGCGTCAGGGCATCAATCTGGCTACGCCACTGGCTCTGCTCCGGCTCGCCTTCCGTACGCTGACCATAGAGTTGGGCAATTTGCGTGCCGTCTGCGGCAAACAGTTCCAGGCTGGTGACGTGACCGTCTGCAGTCGGTTTGCGCGTGACCCAGCTCTCCGCAATCGTCTCCTCCAGCAGATGCAGGGTAAAGGTGGGGTTAAAGATGTTCAGCCAGCCTTTCATCGGCACGACTTTTTCCACCGCGCCGGTGAAGATCTGCACGCAGCCGCGGTTACCCACGAAGATCATGATTTCGTTGCCGTGCTGGCGCGCGGTTTCCAGCAGCAGTGCCAGCGCATTGTTTTCAACCTGGCAGGCGAGGTCGTCGCCCACCAGGCGAAATGCCTGCTGGCGGCTGAGGTTGTGGCGTTTCAGCAGGCCGAAGAACTGGTGCACGTCAGTCATCGCACGCCACGCTTTGTCCACGAGGGCGGCATCTGCATTTTCGGCATACAGCGGGGTCTCGGCAACCTTCAGCTCAAGCGGCGGGTTATCGGCAAAGATAAAGCGGGTCAACACGTCAGCCCAGGCGGCGAGGTCGGTGTTGTCAGTGGTATAAACTTTCAGTACGGCATCACCCTGATGATCGAAAAACTGAATGCTCTGCCGCTCGCCGCGTGCGGTGGTTTCGCTGAGGTGAAACGCGCTTGCCCACTGGTTGAGGAACAGGCGCAGATCCAGTCCGCGCGGGTTCAACACCAGCCCGGCGTGGCCGTTCAGGTGCTGCTGGGTGAAGCTGCCTGTCTGCTCGTGAACGGCATAGTCGTTGCGGAAGATGCATTTTGTTTCCCCTACGGCTTCAAGCGCGCCTAAGATCTCGCGAATTTCACCGCGCAGTCGCCAGGCATCATGGCCCACGCGCGCAAAGGTCAGTTCTGCTTCACTGAGGTTCATTAACCCTGCAATATCGCGCGCATACTTACCCGGGTTTTCTTCTTTTAGCGCCAGCCAGCGCGTGTAGTGATCCATTGTCTTTTCCTTCTGAATAGTTTCCCCGCGGGGAATTACCACTGATAACTCACAAAAATCTTGCCGTTACGACCGTCCTGCGGAATACCCTGAGGAGACCAGTATTCCTTGTCGAAGGCGTTACCCAGCACCAGCGTGGTGGTGATGCCCTTGAGCTGCTCCTGGCCCTTATAGCTGACGTAGATGTCGTTGACCGCATAGCCCGGCTGTTTGCTGTAACTGCTGCTGACATGGGTTGAACGATCGACAAAGGTGCCGATCCAGCCCACGGAGAAGCCGCTTTGCGCCACCGGAATATCCAGCCTGCTGGTGACGGTGTCCGGGTTGATGCTGGAGATGTACTCGCCGGTATCGGTATCTTTTCCGCGCGTGCGGTTATAGGCCAGATCGAGGTTAAACAGGTCGGCCGAGTATTTTGCCATCACGTCCCAGCCCCAGATTTTGGCGTTCGGAACGTTGTACGACATGGTGGTCGCCGCGGCAAAATTGACGGTGGTGGAGATGTAATCTTTGGCTTTGGTATCGAAATAGCTGGCCTTGAACTCCAGCCCGTCGTTGGCGAGCATCAGGTCGTCAAAGCGCAGGCCAAAACCAAACTCCTGCGTTTCGTTGGTTTCCGGGCGCAGGTTCGGGTTAGGCACCCAGTAGTTAGTGTAGAAACTGCCGATGGAGAAGTGTTTGGCGTCGTTATACATCTCGCCCATGGTCGGGGCGCGGAAGGCCTGAGCGTAAGAGCCAAACAGCATCAGCCAGTCGGTAGGGCTGACGGTTAACCCGGCGCGGGAGGACCACTTGTCGGCATCCACGTCGTCGTAGCCCTCGCTGCTACCCCGATAGTTGTCATAGCGCGTGCCGCCCAGCAGGGTAACGGGCAGATCGCGCAGGGTGATTTCATCCTGCAGCCAGCCGGAGCTAAAGTCGATTTTCGCCTCCGGGAAGCCGGTGGTGGTGCCACCCGGACGTTGTTCCTGACGATAATATTCCCCGCCGTAGGTCAAAAGGTGAGAGGCAAAGGTGTCGCCAAACAGGCGGGTACGGTTTTCTACTTTGCCGCCTTTGGTGGTCTGCTTGCGGAACTCACCGGTGCTGTCGATGTTCTGGGCATTTATGCGCGCCTCTGACCAGTAAACTTTTGCATCGGCGTTCAGCCAGTCGTTCCCTTCCGGCGCCAGACGGTAACCCAGCTGTGCATCACGCTGGATGGTGGAGCGGTCGGTGATGGGGTTGCTGCTGGTGGCACCGGAGGTTTGCGGGTTTTTCGGCTCCTGCGCGGCGTTGTTGTAGTAGCGCAGGGAGCCGCTTAACGTCTGAGCCGGGTCGATTTTCCAGCTGCCTTTCGCCAGCATGTTATTAATGGATTCGTCGTTTGGGGCACGCTTGCCGTCGCTCTGGCGGATATCGCCGCGGTCGCGGCTGGACCATGACACCAGACCGTCAAGCGTATCGGTGCGGCCATAGGCGCTGGCCCCCATCCCGAGGCTATGATCGCCCGTCGCACCGGTACCAAACACGCGGTAACCGCTGTTTTTGCCCGGTTCCAGGAGATCGCTGGCGTCAACGGTGTCATAGGAAATCACGCCACCCAGCGCACCGCTGCCGTAGAGCAGCGCCGACGGACCGCGCACAACTTCGATACGTTTGATCAGCGCCGGGTCGAGGAACGTGCTGTTGAGGTGTCCGGTGTCGGTACCCTGACGCACGCCGTCAACCAGCACCAGCACGCCGCGTCGGTCATAACCGCGCAGATTAACGTCCTGACCGTTGGTGCGGCCGGTGCCGTCCAGCGTCAGGCCTGGCACGTTACGCAGCAGGTCGGCGGCAGAGCTGGCGGTCTGTTTTTCCGGGGCAGCGGCGTCAATCACGCTCACCATCATTGGGGCTTCGAAGGCGCTACGGGCGTTGCCGGTCGCGGTGACGGTTATTTCATCTGCGGCAGCAAACGCGACGCCCGGCAGGGTACTGACAATCGCCAGCGCCAGAAGTGACGGGCGTAAACATGCGGTATGCAGGTGTGGCATAGCAACTCTCCATAAAGAATCGAAAGCGCTGGCTGCCTGGGGGTCACCTGGGTGGCTGGCGTATTTTTAGGTGTTGTTTATTTTGTGAGGATCAGTTTTCCGGCATGGGTCTGGCGCAGAAGATAGCGCTGGCCGTCATGCTCGATAATCACCCGGCCCTCATCACCCAGCAGGCTTTTGCTGTCGATGCGACGATCGGTGGAGGCAGGGGCGGGCGCTGTGTGTTTGTTTGCTGGCGTTGCCGCGCGGTTATCCGTAGGTGACATAATGTTTATAAATAACAATCAATGTAACAATGATAATCATTATCAATAAACTGCAATTTCACGGCAAGCGTTTTTGTGAAAATAATGTGACGGGATCAAATTTTGGGGGAAGGTGCGGTCTGATGCCCTCACCCCGACCCTCTCCCACAGGGAGAGGGAGAAGGGCACGAACCGTAGGCCGGGTAAGCGCAGCGCCACCCGGCGGGGGTCAGAAGCGCGTATCTATCGCAGACGCCAGCTTTTCCAGCAGCAGTTCGCTGTCTTCCCAGCTCAGGCACGGATCGGTGATTGACTGGCCGTACACCATCTGCTGTCCGGCAACGATTTTCTGCGTGCCTTCCTTGATAAAGCTTTCGGCCATAATACCCGCGATGGCGGTTGAACCGCTGCGGATCTGCTGGCAAATTTCATCGCAAACGTCCAGCTGGCGGCGGTGTTGCTTCTGGCAGTTACCGTGGCTAAAGTCCACCACCAGATGTTCCGGCAGATCGAATTCGGCCAGTGTTTCGCAGGCGGCGGCGATATCGTCGGCATGGTAATTGGGTTTCTTCCCGCCACGCATAATGATGTGCCCGTAAGGGTTACCGCTGGTCTGGTAGATAGTCATATGACCACTTTTATCCGGCGACAGGAACATGTGGCTGGCACGCGAGGCGCGGATCGCGTCAACAGCGATACGGGTGTTGCCATCGGTCCCGTTTTTAAAGCCGACCGGACAGGAGAGGGCGGAGGCCATCTCGCGGTGGATCTGGCTTTCAGTGGTGCGTGCGCCGATCGCGCCCCAGCTGATCAAATCGGCAATAAATTGCCCGGTCACCATATCGAGAAATTCAGTCGCCGTTGGGACGCCCAGCTCGTTGACCTGGAGCAGCAGCTTGCGTGCCAGTTCGATACCGTGATTCACACGATAGCTGCCGTTGAGATCGGGATCGGAAATCAGCCCTTTCCAGCCCACCACGGTACGCGGTTTTTCAAAGTAGGTGCGCATCACAATTTCAAGGCGATGCTGATACTTATCCCGCAGTCCCTGAAGGCGTTTGGCATAATCCAGTGCTGCATCCAGATCGTGGATAGAGCAAGGGCCAATCACGACCAGAAGACGCTTGTCTTCACCATTCAGGATTTTTTCAATACGTCGGCGGGAGGCCGTAACATGTTCCGCAACCGTGGCGGAAACGGGATGCCGCTGAGCCAGTTCAGCCGGTGTGACCAGGCTGTCAATGCGCGCCGTGCGGAGTTCGTCGGTTTTATTCATGATTTGTCTCAGAAAATTTTTGCTTCATCGGCAGACTACCGGGAAGTGATGGGCATCACATTAAACCAATCCCTGCTGATTTCAAGTTCGGGGCGATACCGCCCCGTTGTTGCAGAGGATGATACCCGAATCTGAGTTAATGTACTAGCATATTAGTACATGCGACGATTAAGTCCCATGATGTCGAGAATTTTGGTGGCGATCTCTTCTACCGAATAGTTAGTGCTGTTCAGCCACGGGATCTGGTTTTTGCGGTACAGCGCTTCCACTTCGGAGACCTCCATGCGGCACTGGCGCATGGAGGCGTAGCGGCTGTTCTCGCGGCGCTCTTCGCGGATCGCGGCCAGACGCTCCGGGTTAATCGTTAGTCCGAACAGCTTGTGCTGCAGCGGTTTGAGCGCAGCGGGCAGCACCAGGTTATCCATGTCGTCGGCAATAAAAGGGTAGTTGGCGGCGCGAATGCCGAACTGCATCGCCAGATAGAGGCTGGTCGGCGTTTTACCGCAACGCGACACGCCAAGTAAAATCACCTGTGCCTGGTCGAGATTGCGCAGAGAAATACCATCGTCATGCGCCAGGGTGTAGTCGATGGCGGCAATACGCGCATCGTATTTGGTCAGGTTGCCAGGGTTCAGCCCATGGGTACGGTGGGCGATAGGCGTCGGATCAAGCTTCAGCTCGCTCTGGAGCGGGGCCACCAGCGCCTGGACGATATCCTGGCAGAAGCCCTCGCTTTGCAAAATGATGTGGCGAATTTCGGGGATAACGATGGAGTAGAACACCAGCGGACGGACGCCGGTCTGCTGGTAGATGGCGTCGATCTGGTCCTTCACCGCTTTGGCGCGGCTCTCATTTTCCACGAACGGCAGCGTGATGCTGTTAATCGATACGGGGAACTGCGACATGACCGCGTGGCCCAGCACCTCGGCGGTGATCGCCGTACCATCAGAAATATAAAAAACGTGACGATCGACAGCATTATCCATTTTACCCACCCTGAATATCATACGTAATTGTCTGAAAGCATAAATTAAAAAAGTAATTTACACAGCAAAGAACTTATCCTAATTATGAATGAAACACTGTTTTTGATTTTCCTGAAAAGTGGATTTCATTTCTCAAATAGCGGCTTTATTTTTGTGGTTAACGGCTGAATATAGAGGAATCATCGGGTTAATCGCTGGTGGGAAACTATCCGAAAAGTTGAAAATTTAAATTGCTTACACGATTCACCGTTTTTTTAGCGCAAATAAATATGCCAGTATAAATACGTAGTCAGGTGTTACTTACTCCGATCAAATATCACAAAAGGATTGTTTCGATGTCCAACAATGGCTCGTCACCGCTGGTGCTTTGGTATAACCAACTCGGCATGAATGATGTAGACAGAGTTGGGGGCAAAAATGCCTCCCTGGGTGAAATGATTACAAATCTGTCCGGTATGGGTGTTTCCGTACCAAACGGGTTTGCCACAACCGCCGATGCGTTTAACCTGTTTTTAGACCAGAGCGGTGTAAACCAGCGCATTTACGACCTGCTGGATAAAACGGATATTGATGATGTGACCGAGCTTGCTAAAGCCGGGGCGCAGATCCGCCAGTGGATCATCGACACACCTTTCCAGCCGGAACTGGAAAAAGCCATTCACGATGCTTACAACCAGCTCTCCGCTGACGATGCGCAGGCCTCCTTTGCCGTGCGTTCTTCCGCAACCGCAGAAGACATGCCGGACGCGTCGTTCGCCGGGCAGCAGGAAACCTTCCTGAACGTTCAGGGCTATGATGCGGTGCTGGTGGCCGTGAAGCACGTATTTGCTTCCCTGTTCAACGACCGCGCCATCTCCTATCGCGTGCACCAGGGCTACGACCATCGCGGCGTCGCGCTCTCCGCTGGCGTCCAGCGCATGGTGCGTTCAGACGTAGGCTCATCCGGCGTGATGTTCTCCATCGATACCGAATCGGGTTTCGACCAGGTGGTGTTCATCACCTCTGCATGGGGTCTGGGTGAGATGGTGGTGCAGGGCGCGGTGAATCCTGACGAATTTTATGTACACAAGCCTACGCTGGCCGCGGGTCGCCCGGCGGTGGTGCGCCGCACCATGGGCTCGAAAAAAATCCGCATGATCTATGCCCCAACCCAGGAGCATGGCAAGCAGGTTAAGATTGAAGATGTGCCGCAGGAGCAGCGCGACCGATTCTCCCTGACCGACGCCGAAGTGCAGGAACTGGCGAAGCAGGCGGTGCAGATTGAAAAACACTACGGCCGTCCGATGGATATCGAATGGGCGAAAGACGGGAACACCGGCAAGCTGTTTATCGTCCAGGCGCGTCCGGAGACCGTCCGTTCTCGCGGTCAGGTGATGGAGCGTTATACGCTGCACGCCCAGGGCAAAATTGTGGCGGAAGGTCGCGCGATTGGTCACCGCATCGGTGCCGGTCCGGTAAAAGTGATCCACGACATCAGCGAGATGAACCGTATTGAGCCAGGCGACGTACTGGTGACCGACATGACCGACCCGGACTGGGAACCGATCATGAAGAAAGCGGCGGCCATCGTCACCAACCGCGGCGGTCGTACCTGCCATGCGGCGATCATTGCCCGCGAACTGGGTATTCCTGCGGTTGTCGGCTGCGGTGACGCAACCGAACGCATGAAGGACGGACAGAACGTAACCGTCTCCTGTGCCGAAGGCGATACGGGCTACGTGTATGCCGATATCCTCGACTTTAGCGTGAAGAGCTCCAGCGTGGATACCATGCCGGATCTGCCGCTGAAAATTATGATGAACGTCGGTAACCCGGACCGTGCGTTTGACTTCGCCTGCCTGCCGAACGAAGGCGTTGGTCTGGCGCGTCTGGAATTTATCATCAACCGCATGATCGGCGTGCACCCGCGTGCGCTGCTGGAGTTTGACGACCAGGACGCGAAACTGCAGAACGAAATCCGCGAGATGATGAAAGGCTACGACTCGCCGAAAGAGTTCTACGTTGGCCGTCTGACCGAAGGGATCGCCACGCTGGGCGCGGCGTTCTACCCGAAACGCGTGATCGTGCGTCTGTCTGACTTTAAGTCAAACGAATATGCCAACCTTGTCGGCGGTGAGCGCTACGAGCCGGAAGAAGAGAACCCAATGCTGGGCTTCCGCGGCGCCGGACGCTACGTGTCTGACAGCTTCCGCGACTGCTTCGCGCTGGAGTGTGAAGCGGTGAAACGCGTGCGCAACGACATGGGGCTGACCAACGTCGAAATCATGATCCCGTTCGTGCGTACGGTGGATCAGGCGAAAGCGGTAGTGGACGAGCTGGCGCGTCAGGGGCTCAAGCGCGGTGAAAACGGACTGAAGATCATCATGATGTGTGAGATCCCGTCCAACGCCCTGCTGGCCGAGCAGTTCCTCGAACACTTTGACGGCTTCTCTATCGGCTCGAACGACATGACGCAGCTGACGCTGGGTCTGGACCGTGACTCCGGCGTGGTCTCTGAGCTGTTCGATGAGCGTAACGAGGCGGTGAAAGCGCTGCTCTCCATGTCCATCCGTGCGGCGAAGAAACAAGGTAAATACGTCGGGATTTGTGGTCAGGGTCCTTCTGACCATGAAGACTTTGCCGCCTGGCTGATGGAGGAGGGGATTGATAGCCTGTCCCTGAACCCGGACACCGTGGTGCAAACCTGGCTGAGCCTGGCGGAACTGAACAAGTAACGCCAGCATGACCCGAAAAGGCGAGGATATTATTCCTCGCCTTTTTTATTTCATTTCATATTTGCTCCCCATCACAAATAAAGTAAAAAACCAAATATCATAATTTGTCTGTTAATTTAGACAATTGTTAGCGCGCAAAGCGTTGCTAATACTTGAGCCTTACTGCGCATTTCTCTTCAGAAGATGCGCAACTGGTTGAAATACGTTTTAACCTGATAAAAAGGCAAATAACAATGACACTTTCCTCTGTATTGCGTACCAAAGATAAAATAGGTTATGGCTTAGGTGATATGGCCAGCGCGCTGGTCTGGCAAACGGCAACGTTATTTCTTGCTTACTTCTATACGGATGTTTTTGGTTTACCCGCGGCCATTATGGGGACCATGTTTTTAGTGGTGCGCGTGGTTGATGCGTTTGTCGACCCGTGCATTGGCGCACTGGTTGACCGCACCCAGACGCGTCATGGTCGTTTCCGTCCCTGGCTGCTGTGGTTTGCCATTCCTTTTGGCGTAAGCTGCCTGATCACTTTCTATGTACCGGACGTCGGGTCGACGGCTAAAATCGTTTATGCCTGCCTGACCTACGCTATCCTGAGCCTGATTTACTCCGCGATTAACGTGCCTTACTGCGCCATGCCGGGCGCATTGACGCTGGACCCGCGCGAGCGTCACTCCCTGCAGTCATGGCGCTTTGGTCTGTCATTTATTGGCGGGTTGATTGTGACGGTTATCGCCTTGCCGCTGGTCTCACTGCTGGGCCAGGGCAACGTGCAGAAAGGCTATTTCTATGCCATGAGCCTGATGGGGCTGCTGGGCATTGTGCTGTTCTTCTGCTGCTTCCTGATGACCCGCGAGCGGTATTCTCCGCGCAATGATACCTCCGGCTCCATGCTTACCGATTTAAAACTGCTGGGCCGCAACAGCCAGTGGCGTATTGTGTTCCTGTTTAATATTTTGCTGCTGACCGCGGTGGTAACGCGCGGCTCCGCCACGATGTATTATGTGAACTACGTGCTGTTGCGCCCGGATCTGGTATTTGCCTTTATTGTTTCCGGAATGGTTGCCTCCTTAAGCGGCGCATTATTATCTGAACGGCTGCTGGGGAAATTTGACCGCGTTCGTGCTTACCAGTGGACGATTATTTCCTTCGTCATTTTCGGCGCGCTGATTTTCTTCCTGCCGCCTTCGCAGGTCTGGCTGATCTTCGGCCTTAACATTGTCTTTAGCTTTATTCAAAACCTCACCACACCGCTCCAGTGGACCATGTTCTCCGATGTGGTCGATTACGAAGAGCATCGCAGCGGCCGTCGCCTGGACGGGCTGGTCTTCTCCACCGCGCTGTTTGCCATCAAATTTGGCCTGGCGCTCGGCGGGGCGGTGGTGGGCTGGGTACTGGGCATGGTGGATTATGCGCCGGGCCAGGCAGCCCAGACGCCGCACGTGCTGTCGACCATTAACGCGCTTTTCACCCTTATCCCATGCGCGCTGTTCCTCTGCATGGTGGCGCTACTTTCCATCTACAAGCTTAACAGCCGGCTGGTGGATTCCATCGCCCGTGAGCTGGCCAGCAAACGTGAGGTCAGACCCGAAGCGGAGCAGCTCAGCCCGGCAACCCCTTCCGCACTACAGGAGTAAAACATGACAGCTATCTATAAGGACGCGGGACGTCCCGTGCACGAGCGCGTCGCCGATTTACTGGCGCGTATGACCCCGGAAGAGAAGTTCGCCCAGATGCATGCCTACTGGCTGATCCTCGACGAAAACGGTAACCACCGCGAGCGAAGCGATCTGAGCGACGAATTCGCCGGTGTGAGCGAGCAGGCGTCGCTCGGGGAACGGCTAAAACTGGGCGTCGGGCAGATCACCCGCCCGCAGGGCACCCAGATTGTTGACGCAAAAACCGGCGTGCGCGCGGCGAACCGCCTGCAACGTATGATGATGGAAGAGACCCGTCTCGGCATTCCGGCGCTGTTCCACGAGGAGTGCCTGGTAGGACTGCTGTGCAAAGACGCAACGCTGTTCCCGTCCTCGCTGAATTACGGTTCCACCTGGAACCCTGAACTTGTGCAGCGTGCAGCAGAGCAGATTGGCAAAGAGGCGCGCTCTGTGGGCTGCCAGCAGGGGCTGGCCCCGGTACTGGACGTTTCCCGCGACGTGCGCTGGGGCCGCACCGAAGAGACCTTCGGGGAAGATCCGTGGCTGGTGGGGGTGATGGCGACGGCATACGTCAAAGGGTTGCAGAGCGACAAGCGCGATCTGCTGGCGACGCTTAAGCATTACGTGGGTCACTCGTTCAGCGAAGGGGCGCGCAACCATGCTCCGGTCCACCTGGGCTTTAGCGAGCTGAACGACACCTTCCTGCTGCCGTTTGAAATGGCGGTCAAGCTGGCCAATGCCGGTTCGGTGATGCCCGCCTATCATGACATTGATAATCAGCCGGGACACAGTGACAGCTTCCTGTTGACCACCGTGTTGCGTGAGCAGTGGGGTTTCGACGGCATCATTGTCGCGGATTATGGCGGCGTCAGCCTGCTGCATCAGCACCATGGCATTTCCCACGATGCGGCAGAATCGGCCGCACTGGCATTTAACGCCGGGCTTGATGTTGAACTGCCGAAAGATGACTGCGCACGACACCTCGCAGAGGCCGTTGAGCGTGGGCTGATTTCCATGGACAAAGTCGATGAAATCGTGGGGCGTGTGCTGACCGAAAAATTTCGGCTGGGGCTGTTTGAACACCCGTATGCCGACGAAAACGGGATCGATCTGCAAAACGAGGCAACCCGCCTGGTCGCGCGGGACGTGGCGACGCAATCTGTCACGCTTCTGGAAAACAACGGCATTTTGCCCCTCGGTGGAAAACCGCGCGTGGCGCTGGTGGGCCCGACCGCAGACGATCCGCTGGCCCTGCTCAGCGGCTACAGTTTCCCGGTTCACCTGATTATCAGCGATATGGTGGAGGAGACTTCGCAGGTGACGACTCCGCGCGCGGCGCTGGAACATTACCTGGGCGCAGCGAACGTGCGCTACGCCAAAGGGTGTCACATTATCGAAAAACGCATGGCGGGTGCACCTGTCTTCCCTGGCGACAGCGGCGGTAAACCGATGCAGCAGTCACCGGTGTCGCAGAGCACCGCCTTGATCCCCGAGGCGGTAAACGCTGCGCAGCAGAGTGATGTGGTGGTGGCCTGCGTCGGCGACCTCGCCGGGCTGTTCCAGAGCGGCACGGTAGGGGAAGGCTCCGATACCGACTCGCTAAACCTGCCCGGCGTGCAGCAACAGCTACTGGACGCGCTGGTGGCAACCGGAAAACCGGTCATCGTTGTCATGACCGGCGGGCGTCCCTACAACCTGCAGGGGCTGGAGGATAAGGTCGCGGCGTTGATGATGGTATGGGCGCCAGGGCAGGAAGGTGGCTGGGCGATTGCGGACGTGTTAACCGGTCGCGCCGAGCCGCAGGGACGACTGGTGGTGAGCGTGCCGAAAAGCGCAGGCGCGATGCCGTATTACTACAATCACAAGCTGAAAAGCGGCGGGACGCCGTTCGCGTTCCACTTCGGTGCGCGTTATCCGTTTGGTTTCGGTCTCGGCTGGACGCAATTTAGCTGGGGAGCCGCGAAGGTAGAGGCATCGAGCGTGCCAGTCGACGGCGAGGTGGTCATCAGTCTGGATGTCACCAATAACGGCGAACGCAGCGGCAGCGAAGTGGTGCAGGTTTACGTCAGGGATAAGGTCGCCACGCAGGTACGACCGCTCCAGGAGCTGAAGGCCTTCCAGCGCGTCACGCTCTCGCCGGGGGAGACCGCCACGCTGAACTTTACGCTGCCGGTGGAGATGTTTAACTTCACCCGTCGTGATGGCAAGCGCATTGTTGAGCCGGGTGAGTTTGAACTGCAGATTGGCGCATCGTCGGCGGACATCCGTGAGGTCGTGACGGTCAACGTCACCGGGGAGACGCGGGTTGTGCCCGCTGAATGGCGGATGCTTAGTACCTGTGAAGTGACACGCGCGTAGTCAGGATAAAAAAAAGCCCATCGTGGGAGATGGGCAAAGACTACACACAGCAATTCGTTGTTTCACTCAGGGGATTTCCATGCTTATAAATCAAGGTGTTGATCTATAACCGTGAGCTAATAGTAGGCATGTGCGCTTTTAGCGTCGATCAGATTCGTCTCAATAGTTAAAGAGAAGTAAAGATTTCTTGAGGTTTATAGCAGACTTACTGTTGAAAGGGCGGGTCTGACCAGTGTACAACGAATAAATACTTTAGCAGCGTTTAAGTATTATGGGGAAGAATGTAGGCCGGGTAAGCGTTAGCGCCACCCGGCAACAAAACTTAATGCGTGTTCTTCTCTTCCAGCTCTTCCAGTTCGCCCAGAATCACGTCCGGGTCAGTTTCCGGCGGTGGAATTTCATGCACCCAGGCGGAGAACAGACGCCAGGTCACGGCGAGCAGTACCGGGCCAATAAACAGGCCAATCATTCCGAAGGCAATCAACCCACCGATCACCCCGGAGAGGATCAGAATCAGCGGCAGGTCTGCGCCCATGCGGATGAGGATGGGGCGAATCACGTTATCCATGGTGCCGACCACGCAGCTCCAGACCAGCAGAACCGTTCCCCACGTGGTGTCACCTGTCCAGTAAAGCCAGATAATGCTTGGAACCAGCACC
Source organism: Enterobacter sp. ZOR0014 (assembly GCF_000798855.1). Taxonomy (NCBI): domain Bacteria; kingdom Pseudomonadati; phylum Pseudomonadota; class Gammaproteobacteria; order Enterobacterales; family Enterobacteriaceae; genus Enterobacter; species Enterobacter sp. ZOR0014. The sequence goes on from NZ_JTLF01000277.1 coordinate 26,867, forward strand.
AGTAATGGGCCCAGTTGCGCAAGACAGGTCATCAGCATGACAACGGTAAAGACGGTCGCGTACGGGACACCGGAAATCGCCAGGCCGATACCGCCCAGCACCGCCTGTACCAGGGCCGTTACCACCACGCCAAGCGCCACGGCGCGCACAGCCTGTGCCGCCAGCAGCACGGCGGCATCGCCGCGTTTGCCCGCCAGTCGGGTGGCAAAGTGACGCACGCCTAACGCCACCTGCTCACCGCGCCAGTAGAGCAGGGCGCTGAACAGCAGCATCAGGGTACAGTGCATCATAAAGCGACCAATATGGGCCGCCTGACCCACAAACCAGGTGGTGGTGGTGCCAATATACGGACGCACTTTCGCCATCAGCGCGCTGCCGCCCATCTCCAGCAGGCTGTGCCAGCCGCTATAGAGTTTGGCACCCACAACAGGGATGCTGTTCAGCCAGGCGAGATCCGGCAGCGTCAAATCGCCACTGGTAACGGCACGAATCACCGGACCACTAGAGTCCACCAGGCTATTAACCAGCAAGGCAATCGGAATAATAAACAGCAGGAACAACAGTAGCGTCATCACCAGTACGGCGAGGCCGCGACGGCCGAACAGCAGTTTCTGCAAACGCAGCAGCAAAGGCCAGGTGGCAACCACAACGGTTCCGGCCCAGGCGAAGCCGAGAATAAAGGGTTGAACGATCCACAAGCAGGCAATAATCATGAGGGCCAGGAACAGCACCGACAGCAAAATTTGCGCAACATCCCTGGGCTGGCGAACATTGACCATAAATAAAACTTTCCTTAAAAGAACGCCAGTATGGCTGGCGGGAACGGAAAACCGCGTCTCTCTAATCATTAATGATCTCAGCGGTTTTTGACAGGCGGATTTTGCCCGTAATTCTACGAAGCACATAAGAAAAAAATGTGATAAAACTTTCCAGACACAACGCAAACGATTTCACATTACTCTAATTAGGGTCGACAGTAATGATCCCACAGATTTCTCAGGCACCTGGCGTCGTTCAACTGGTGCTTAATTTTTTGCAGGCACTGGAGCAACAGGGTTTTACAGGTGATACCGCCACGAACTATGCCGACAGGCTGACGATGGCCACCGATAACAGTATCTACCAGCTTCTTCCCGATGCCGTCGTTTTCCCTCGTTCAACCGCCGACGTGGCGCTGATTGCCCGGCTGGCCACGCAAGAGCGGTTCGCCTCTCTGGTCTTTACGCCGCGTGGCGGCGGCACCGGGACCAATGGTCAGGCGCTGAACCAGGGCATTATTATTGACATGTCGCGCTATATGAACCGCATCATTGAGATCAATCCTGAAGAGGGATGGGTGCGCGTTGAAGCGGGCGTCATCAAAGATCAGCTAAATCAGTATCTCAAGCCTTACGGTTACTTCTTCGCGCCGGAACTCTCCACCAGTAACCGTGCGACCCTTGGGGGCATGATCAATACCGATGCGTCCGGTCAGGGGTCGCTGGTCTACGGAAAAACCTCCGATCACGTGCTGGGCGTGCGTGCGGTTCTGCTGGGTGGCGATATTCTTGATACCCAGCCGATGCCGGTCGAACTGGCGGAAACGCTGGGTAAAGACAACACCACCATCGGGCGTGTTTATCGCACGGTGCTGGAGCGCTGTCGTGACAACCGCCAGCTGATCCTCGATAAATTCCCCAAACTGAACCGCTTCTTAACGGGCTACGACTTGCGTCACGTCTTTAACGACGATCTGACGCAGTTCGATTTAACCCGGGTGTTGACCGGCTCTGAAGGCACGCTGGCGTTTATCACCGAGGCGCGGCTGGATATCACCCGTTTACCGAAGGTGCGTCGCCTGGTGAACGTCAAATATGACTCCTTCGACTCCGCGCTGCGTAATGCACCGTTTATGGTTGAGGCGCAGGCGCTGTCGGTAGAAACCGTCGACTCTAAAGTGCTGAATCTGGCGCGGGAGGACATTGTCTGGCACTCCGTGCGGGAGCTGATTACCGACGTGCCGGATAAAGAGATGCTGGGTCTCAATATCGTGGAGTTTGCTGGCGATGACGCGGAACTGATTGAAAGCCAGGTGACGACGCTCTGCCAGCGTCTGGATGATCTAATTGCGCAGGGTGAAGGCGGCGTGATTGGCTGGCAGCTCTGTAACGATCTGGCCGGTATTGAGCGTATCTATGCGATGCGTAAAAAAGCCGTGGGCCTGCTCGGTAATGCAAAAGGCGCAGCGAAGCCGATTCCGTTTGCCGAAGACACCTGCGTGCCGCCTGAGCATCTGGCGGATTATATCGTTGAGTTTCGCGCGTTGCTGGACAGCCACGGCCTGAGCTACGGCATGTTCGGCCACGTCGATGCCGGGGTGCTGCACGTGCGCCCGGCGCTGGACATGTGCGACCCGCAGCAGGAGATCCTAATGAAGCAGATCTCTGACGATGTGGTGGCCTTGACCGCCAAATATGGCGGTCTGCTGTGGGGGGAGCACGGGAAAGGATTCCGCGCGGAATACAGCCCGGCCTTCTTCGGGGAACAGCTCTATGCGGAATTACGCAAGGTCAAAGCGGCCTTCGACCCGCATAACCGCCTCAATCCCGGAAAGATCTGCCCGCCTGAAGGCGTGGATGCGCCAATGCTGCAGGTGGATGCCGTCAAGCGCGGTACCTACGACAGGCAGATCCCAATTGCGGTACGAGCCTCCTGGCGCGGCGCGTTGGAGTGTAACGGCAATGGCCTGTGCTTTAACTTCGATGTGAAAAGCCCGATGTGCCCGTCGATGAAAATCACCAGCAACCGTATCCATTCTCCGAAAGGGCGGGCGACCCTGGTGCGCGAATGGCTGCGCCTGCTGGCCGATCGCGGCGTTGATCCGCTCAGGCTGGAGCAGCAGATACCGGAAAAACGGGCCAGCCTGCGCTCGCTGATTGAGCGCACCCGCAATAGCTGGCATGCCAGTAAGGGCGAGTATGATTTCTCCCATGAGGTGAAAGAGGCGATGTCCGGCTGTCTGGCCTGTAAAGCCTGCTCGACGCAATGCCCGATTAAGATCGATGTGCCGGAGTTCCGCTCGCGCTTCCTGCAGCTCTACCACACGCGCTATCTGCGCCCGGTGCGAGACCATCTGGTGGCAACCGTGGAAAGTTACGCACCGCTGATGGCGCGCGCGCCTAAGACCTTTAACTTCTTTATCAACCAGCCGCTGGTGCGCAAGCTCTCCGAAAATCATATCGGTATGGTCGATCTGCCGCTGCTGTCGGTGCCGTCTCTGCAGCGCCAGCTTGTCGGGCATCGCTCGGCAAACATGACCCTGGAACAGCTTGAGGCGCTCACCCCCGAGCAAAAAGCGAATGTCGTGCTGGTGGTGCAGGATCCGTTCACCAGCTACTACGACGCCCAGGTGGTCGCGGACTTCATCCGCCTGACCGAAAAACTGGGGTATCAGCCCGTGGTTCTGCCGTTCTCGCCCAACGGCAAGGCGCAGCACATTAAAGGCTTCCTGACGCGTTTTGCGAAGACCGCGCGGAAAACCGCTGACTTCTTAAACCGTGTGGCGCAACTGGGTATACCCATGGTCGGCGTCGATCCGGCGCTGGTGCTTTGCTATCGCGATGAATATAAACAGACGCTGGGTGATAAGCGCGGAGAATTCCACGTCATGCTGGTGCATGAGTGGCTGCCGTCAGCCCTGGAAGCGCGCGCGATTCAGGATGTCAGCGGTGAACCATGGTATCTGTTCGGCCACTGCACGGAAGTGACGGCGCTGCCCGGCGCTCCGGCGCAGTGGGCATCCATTTTTGCCCGGTTCGGGGCGAAGCTGGAGAGCGTTAACGTGGGCTGCTGTGGGATGGCCGGTACGTACGGTCATGAAGTGAAAAACCACGCCAACTCGCTCGGCATCTATGAGCTGTCCTGGCACCAGGCCATGCAGCGTTTGCCGCGAAACCGCTGTCTGGCGACGGGCTACTCCTGCCGCAGCCAGGTGAAACGGGTAGAAGGTAACGGCGTACGCCACCCATTACAGGCTTTACTGGAGATAATTGGATGATCTGGAAACGTGCCGTCACGCTGCAGGCGCTGAATGCCATGGGCGAGGGGAATATGGTTGGGCTGCTGGATATCCAGTTTACCCGCATTGGCGACGATGATATTGAGGCCACAATGCCTGTCGATCATCGGACTCATCAGCCGTTTGGTTTATTGCACGGCGGTGCGTCCGTCGTGCTGGCCGAAACGCTGGGCTCGGTTGCAGGGTATCTCTGCACCGAAGGTGAGCAGAAGGTCGTCGGGCTTGAGGTGAATGCCAACCACATTCGCTCAGTGCGCAGCGGACGCGTACGGGGTATTTGCCGCGCGCTCCATGCCGGCAGCCGTCACCAGGTGTGGCAGATTGATATCCTCGATGAGCAGGATCGCCTCTGCTGCTCGTCGCGTCTGACGACGGCGGTCGTGTAAAGTTTTCAGATGAATTGCCTTTGGTCAAAAACTAGCCAGCAGGTTGTGATATACTGGTCAGGATTTGTACATAAGCGAGGACATCATGGATACTGAAATAACCCCAACACAGCTGGCAATTGAATATTTACGTCGCGATAAGAGCAACCTGTCTCCGGCGCAGTACCTGAAAAAGCTGAAACAGCTTGAGCTGGAATTTACAGATTTGCTGGCGCTCTCTTCAAATGAACTGAAAGAAGAGATCTACTTTGCCTGGCGGTTGGGCGTTCACGTCCATTGAGTGAGTGTTGTTGAAAAGGCCGCAATTGCGGCCTTTTTTGTGCCTGACATTCAGTATCTGGCAGGAAGTTTGTTGATTTTAAGGAGACGACCTTCTTCCATTTCGATAAACCCGCCGGTTTTTAAATCGGCCAGAATGCGCATGACCCCGCTTCGGGAGAGCTGGGTTTTCTCCCTGATATACCTTTCCGCCGTCACGCTGCCGCGATAGCTATCATCTTCCTCCATCAGCTTTATGAGCTGCTGGCGAATCATCTCATACGCCGTCGGTGCCCCCTGAGGCATCACGTTGTTATAAAGACGGCTATAAACAAACATGAGCTGTTTTGAAAGCAGCCCCCACAAGGCCTTTTCTTTGATGATGTCATTAACCCGCTCGGCGGTGAGCGTGCCTATGAGGCAAGGGCTTACGGTCTTGAGGTAGTCATTAAAATAAATGTCGGTCAGATTAGCGAGGCCGAAGAGGGCGGGGCTGCGGGCCGTGGAGAGCATCATATCGTCGCTTCTTCTGTAGATAGCGACCGTCCCCTCAAGAATTAAATAGCACATTCCCTGACCATCGATCTGAAGGTCAAGTCGCTCGCCGCGAGCGGTTTGTCGTGTCGTACAGTCAGGTAGTAAGTGAGAAATAAGCTCTTGCGCGTAGGGTGAGCCACGTTGAGGCGTTTCTGGAAGGGACATGGTCGCTGCTAACCTTTAAATAAACTTGGCTAAGTATAGCGTCTATCGTCTCTGGCGGCACGGCGGCGGTCAATATTTTCGTGGCAGATGATGAATGTCGAGCAACACGCCACGCTCCATGGTGATGTACTTCCCGGTGCGCAGTTCCGAGAGAATACGCATAATTCCGCTGCGTGAAAGATAGGTCCGGCTTTTGATGTAGGCTGCCGCCGTCGTATTTAACCGGATTGCGTCGGGTTCCTGCATCAGTTCTACAAGCTGGAAGCGGATAATATCGTAGGCCGACATTTGCGATATTTGCGCGCAATGTTCGTAGACCCGCGAGGCGGTATAAATAAGCAGCTTAGAAAAGTGCTCCCATAAATTATGTTGCGACACAATTTGATTGAAGCTCTCCAGCGGCACGCGGGCGATCTCTGCGGTCTCCAGCGCCCGGACATACAGGTGCTCAGAGGAAAACTGACTGCTGACACCCAGAATAAAAGGGGCCGATTCAGAGTTTAAAACAATGCCGTCGCCGCGCCGATGAAGCGCCACGCTCCCCTGGAGAAGCAAAAAGCATTGCCGAATATCATCTTTATAATAATGTACCGTTTCGCCACGGCCGATGATCATTCTGTTGGCCACAGGCAAAACATGTTTAATCAGCGTGTCTATATGGGCGAACGGTTTTAAATCCAGAACTGAGGACTGGTGATTATTCAGTTGGGTGGTTAAACGCGTATTCATAAGATACCTCACAGCGACGCTTTGTATGATCAATTTTTGATCTGCGAAGGGAATTATCTTAAAAATGAAGAACTCAGGGAATATTCCCCGCAGGTCTAAAAGTAGACCGGGGGATCTGTGGTGCCTAACGTTATGAATAAAAGGAGAAAGTGTGTCGGGTCTACAATTAGACCCGATCAACATTCGATAAATTTCTGCAGCGATAAATGTTGGTTTTTCGTTAAATCACAGTCTACAGCTAGACCATCAAAAAGTTGTTTTCAGGAAAATGATTATATAAATTTTATCCAGTCAGTCAGAAAGACCTTATGCCATCGATTGGAAAATAAAAGAATGTTAACTGATTCTTTTATCGGCTTTCTGCTACGTGAATTTCAATAATAAATAAAGTTATCCAGTAAACAGGAACATGATGATTATGAAAAAGAATATTATTTTAGCAATGGTAGCGGCAGGTACCGCCTTAATGATGGGCAATGCCTTTGCGGCTGCGGGCACCGTAAACTTTAATGGCAACATCCTCGATTCAGCCTGCGATGTTGCGGTGGCCTCTCAAAACCAGGTAGTGGTATTAGGTGATTATTATAAAACAGAATTTCCAACCACCGGCTCAAGAACGGCGGCAACGAAATTCAATATTATTCTGAAGAATTGTCCGGTAACCGTGACCAGTGCCAAAGTCCGTTTTGACGGCACGCCCGATATGACCAATACGGATCTGCTGGCGATTGATACGTCCGTCGCCGGTGCCGCAACCGGGGTTGCCATCAATTTGATGACTGCTGATAAAGCCGACCTGCCGCTGCATAGCAGCAATAGCTACAGCTATTCGTTAAGCAGCAGTGCTGACAATACGTTGGATTTCTATGCGCAGTATATTTCAACGGCGGCAGCGGTAACATCGGGTCCTGCAAACTCCGTCGCTAACTTCTCTGTTGTTTATAACTAATTACTCAGCAGCAAAAAGTCCGCTCCGCAAGGTGTTGTGTGGGGGCAGTCATTGCCCCCTTGTATCAAGAGGTTCAAAATGAATGTTATTAGCAAAGCCCTGCTGAGCGCGGCTGTTATTATGGCGTCGCTGTCACAGGCTTCTGCCGGGGTTATTATTGGCGGTACCCGCGTTATTTTTGATGGTGGAAAAAAAGAAGCCTCCATCAGCATCAATAATGCGGATGAAGCCCCTTACTTAATCCAGTCCTGGATTGAGATGCCAGAAGGTAATGCTAATAAAGCGCCTTTTATCATCACCCCACCGCTCTACAGGCTTAACGGTGGTCAGCAGAATATTGAACGTATTTTGCTCACCGGCTCGTTGCCGCAAGATAAGGAAAGTCTGTTCTGGCTGAACATTAAAGCGATACCGTCAGCCACGAAACAGGTTAATTCATTGCAGATTGCCGTGAAGACACGCATCAAGCTTATTTATCGTCCGGAAAAGCTGAAGGCGTCAACGCCGGAGGATCAGGTAAATAAATTAACCTGGTCCCGCAGCGGAAATAAAATCCAGGTCTCTAATCCTACACCCTATGTCATTAACTTTAATGACATAAACGTCGGGGGTAAAAAACTGGAGGAGGCCTCCTGGGTGGCGCCGGGCGCAGTGGCTGCATTTAGCTTACCGCCCGGCATTTCTGGCAATCAGATCCAGTTCAGCGTGATTAACGATTATGGCAGCCCGGGAATAAGACACCAGGCCAGTTTTTAATAGTTGAAAAACGGGCGCTCTCATTAGTGGGTCAGGTTTATGATGATGGCAACGAAAAATATAAAAATGCAACCCGCGCGTCTGGCTGTTTATATCACCTTCGCGCTGACGCATGCTGTATCTGTGGCGCATGCCCGGGAAACCTTTAACGCCGAGCTGGTGGAGCTGGATAATCCCGGGATGGCAAAAGCCGATTTATCTGCGTTTGAATCCGGTTCGCAGGCACCAGGGAAATACCATGTTGATATCATTCTTGACGACCAGCTTATTGAGACGGGCGATATTGATTTTATTGCAGGAAACGATGAGAAGGGAAATGACAGCCTGCTGCCTTGCCTGAGTATTGCACAGCTAAAAAGCTGGGGCGTCAAAACCGCACTGTTCCCCGGCCTGACGAGCGAAACGACATCCTGTGTCAACCTGCAGGCAATCCCGCATGCCAGTACCGATTTTCAGTTCGGCGCGCAGCGGCTGGTCATCAGTATTCCTCAGGCCGCGATCGATCTGCCTGCACGAGGGTATGTTTCGCCGGAACAATGGGATGAAGGGATCACCGCCGCGATGCTCAACTACAGCCTGAGCGGGGCGAACAGCCGGGCAAAACAGGCCGGCATGAAGAACAGTAACAGTCAATATGCCAACTTACGCCCGGGCATTAACGTTGGGCCGTGGCGGCTGCGCAACTACACCACCTGGTCGCGGGATGAGACGGGCCAGGACACGTGGGATACCGTCTACACCTACGCACAGCGGGCCATTATCCCGCTCAGCGCACAGCTCACCCTGGGCGATAGCGCCGCGCCCGCAGACGTGTTCGACAGTATGCCGTTTCGCGGCGGACAACTGGCTTCCGACGACGACATGCTGCCGGATTCGCTGAAAGGCTATGCACCCGTAGTTCGCGGTATCGCGCGGACCAATGCCCAGGTGGTGGTGCGGCAAAATAGCTATCAGATTTATCAGACCTATGTTGCGCCTGGTGCATTTGAAATTACGGATATGTACCCCACGGGCGGCGCGGGCGATCTGGATGTCACCATTAAGGAAGCTGACGGCAGTGAGCAACATTTCACTCTACCGTATGCCTCGTTGCCGGTATTACAACGCGAGGGGCGCCTGAAATATGCGCTGACCGGGGGCCAGTACCGCTCTTATAACCATAACGTTGATAAGACGCCGTTTGGGCAAATCACCGGGATCTATGGTCTTTCGCGGGGCGTCACGCTCTACGGTGGGTTGCAGGCGTCGAGCAAATACCAGTCTGTCGCAGCCGGGCTTGGGAAAAACATGGGCGATTTGGGTGCGATTTCTGCGGACGTGACCCAGGCCTGGTCCACCCCGCAGGACGGCAAAAAATCCAACGGGCAATCCTGGCGCGCGCGTTACAGCAAGAACTTTGTGGGGACCGGAACCCAGTTTTCGATTGCAGGCTACCGCTACTCGACCCGCGGTTACTACGGCATGCAGGAGATCCTCGATTCCTGGGGTGACAGCACTGCGCTTCAGGACCGGCGTCGCAACCGGGCCGAACTGACGATGAGCCAGACGTTAGGCAACAATCTGGGTTCGCTGACCCTGAGCGCGGCCCGTGAAGACTACTGGAATTCGGGTAAAACGATGGCGTCATACAGCCTGGGTTACAACAACTACTGGCACAACATCAGTTACGGACTGACCTGGACTTACAGTAAAAACGGCAGTGCGGGTTCTTATGATGGTAACAAACGATACGACAGCGATCGGCTCCTGGCTTTCAACGTCAGTATTCCCCTTGAGAAATTTTTGCCGCAAACCTGGGCTAACTATGGCGTGAGCGCCAGTCAGCATAACGGCACCACACACAACATCGGTCTGAACGGGGTGGCGCTGGAAAACCATGCGCTGAACTGGAACGTGCAGCAGGGGTACGGGTCGGATGGCGTGGGCTACACGGGCAACCTGAATGGTGATTATAAAGGAACCTACGCTGAACTGACGGCGGGCTACAGCTATGACAAAAACAGCGAGCGCCTTAACTATGGCCTGCAGGGAGGCGTTCTCGCTCACCGGGAAGGGATCACCTTCTCACAGCCTCTCGGTGAGACCAATGTGCTGGTTAGCGCCCCGGGTGCGCACGATGTTGATATCCGTAATCAGGCGGGGGTCAAAACGGATTACCGGGGCTATACGGTGGTCAGTAATCTCTCCGTTTACCGTAAAAATGAGATCGCCCTTGCTCCGGAAAGTATGCCGGATGATGTTGAGCTGGAGATTAATACCCGCACAGTGACCCCGACGCGTGGCGCGATCGTGGTGGCTGATTATCAGGCGAAGGTGGGGCGCCGTGTGTTGTTTAATTTAACGCATAACGGCCAATTTGTTCCCTTCGGGGCAATGGCGAGCCTGAACGGTGTGGATAACAGCAGCGTTATTGTTGGCGATAAAGGACAGGTCTATCTCACCGGTCTGGATGCACGGGGAACGGTCGTTGTGACCTGGGGGACGGAAAGCGACCGGCAATGCCGCGCACCGTTCGTCCTCCCTCCGCCATCATCGGCAGGCGGAATTACCGAACTCAACGTCAATTGTCTTTAGGGTTTTTTAAAATGCGCTTAATTACGATGATATGTCTGCTGTGTATCGCAGCAGGCTGGAGCAGTGCCCATGCAGGCACCTGCACGACGATTACGCCCCAGGAATCTACGTTGTCCATCGGCACCATTACGGTGCAGCGCGATGTGGCCGTTGGTACCGTTTTATTTTCGCGTAATGCGTCAATCACCAGCGCCTATTTAACGGGATGCACGAGTCCGGTAATGCTGGGATTTAGCATGCGATATCTGAATGCAACCCAGAGCGCTTTCGGAAATCACGTCTATGACACAAACGTGAGTGGAATTGGTATTCGTTTTTCATCTGGGGGATATTTTGAAAATCCGACCAATACCTTTTCCTATACCGCGCAGGCCAGCTATGTCGAATGGTGGGGCGGTAAAATAGAACTTATCGTGACCGGACCGGTCGCGTCAGGTTCACTCACGCCGGGAGTACTGGGCGTGGTGATGCTGCAGGGGAGCGATGGCATTTACCGTGATGCTCTGACGACCACGCTGCTGGGGGGAACGGTTAACGTGCTGGCCTGCAGCATCACCACCCCGCAGCTGACGTTCCCTATCGGCGATATTTCTGCGGCGACGTTTGGCTCGACGGTGGGCACCACACCGGCGGGCGCCCGGAATACGCAAAATCTTGGACTTAACTGCGATCCTGGCGCCAACGTGAATGTTTCTATCAGCGGTATTCAGAACCCGGACGTTGCGACGACGAGCGTGCTGGCACTTACAGGGCAAGGGAATACCGGCACGGCGAAAGGGGTTGGCGTTCAGTTGCTCTATAACGGCACGCCGCTGGCGTTAAATACGCGCCTGCCATTAACCGTTGCCGCGGGCGGTCAGCAGACATTTCCGTTAACGGCGCGTTATTACCAGACAAAAACGACGGTTGAGCCCGGCACGGCCAATGCCTCTGCGACCTTAAATTTGACGTATCAGTGATGGATAAAGCGATGAATATTTTGCGCACGGCCGCGCTCGCCGCCACAGTAATAAGCAGCAATATCTTTGCGGCGGACAGCGTTAATGTCAGCGTTACCGGCAATATTATTGCCGCTCCGTGTATATTCAATGGAGGGAATGCCAGTCTGAATATTAATCTTGGCAATATACAGGCATCAAATATGGCTACGCCGGGATCTTCATCCGATCCTGTGCCCTTTAACCTGTTATTTACCCAGTGCCCGACGGGGACGCGCAGCGTGACGGTCTCCTTTACCGGCACTCCCGATCCGGATGCGGGAGCGGATTATTACATGAACAGCGGTTCAGCCACGCACGTTGCGATTGCGATGAGTGAGGCCGCGACAGGCGTGCTGAAAGGAACGGGTGCAAGCCTCACTCAACCTGTTTCAGCAGACAGAACGGCAACGATAGCCATGCTGGCATCGGTCAGATCCTTCACCGGCGGTGCGACGCCGGGGAGCATCAGTGCCGTCGTGGTCATGACGATGCAGTACAACTGATATGCTGAATATTGTGATTAAAGAGACCGACGCATTTTTCAGAGCGGGGTTGCAGTGTTTTCTTGTGGATTTCTTCTTTCATAATTTCAAACATCTGCTTCACTTTGACGGCGAACTTTCTCATGAAAATGTCAGTGCCGCCGATATTATTTTTCTCTCTTTATGTCAGGGGGAAACCCTGACCTGTTATCCCGAATTACAGGCGCGGAAAAAAGGAATTGTGGTTGGGCTGGTGGATGATGAACACCGTTTCTCGACATATCCGTCCTGTTTTCAGGATATGATTTTTATCTCCCGCCGCGCTTCGCTGGACAGGATCACCGAGGCGCTGTTTATCGCATGGTACCGCACACAGCTCTCAAGCTTTCACTGGAGGAAGAGAAGCTGCAGCGAATGCCAGCATAAAATATTATCGCCACAGCAAATTCGCGTTATGGTGAATTTTTACAGAGGATTATCGGTAGGGCAGATCGCGAATAAGCTTAAAACAAGTGATAAAACTATTTTTACCCATAAATATTTGCTGATGCAAAAATTCAACCTGCGCAGTGATTTTGAACTGGTGGCCTTGATTCACAGGATGGTGGAGAAGAATACTCCTGGAAACCGGTTGCGAGACTATCTGACTCACCATCATGGTTAACCAGTATTCCCAATAACATACCAGGGGCGCAATAGTGTCATTCATTATCGCGCCCCTGTTTCTGCGAATTACAAAACTGTTAAGCCTCTTTTCCTTACACGTTCACGGCATTGATCAACCGCGTTTTCATCGTCTGGTAAGACGACGCCGCAAAATCCTCCGCCCAGCGCTGGTCCTCAATGGCTTCCAGCGTTACCGCGCAGTACTTGGTTTCCGGCGTTTTAGAGACAGGGTCCAGGTTGTCCTGCGTTAACTCGTTGCAGGCGCCAATCCACCACTGGTAGGTCATATAGACCGCACCGGCGTTGATACGCTCACTGATGCTGGCGCGGGTGATGACCTTGCCCCTGCGTGAACGAACCCACACCAGCTGGCCGTCACGGATGCCCAGCTTATCCGCATCGGCTGGATGCATCTGTACCCGGCCAGGTTCGTCGGCCAGGCTTTGCAGCGCGGCGCAGTTCCCGGTCATTGATCGGCACGAATAATGTCCCACTTCACGCACCGTGCAGAGCACAAGAGGGTAGTCATCATCAGGGGTTTCTGCCGGTGCGCGCCACGGTGCAGCAAAGAGCTGCCCCTTGCCGGTTGGGGTGTCGAACTGATTGTCTTTGTACAGGTATGGCGTTCCCGGATGATCCAGCGTCGGGCACGGCCATTGCACGTGGCCCATTTCGCCCATTTTTTCATAGGTCACGCCATAGAAAAGAGGGCACAACGCGCGCATCTCGTCCCAGACCTGCTGGTTATCGTCGTAGTGCATCGGATAGCCCATTTCGGTGGCGAGCAGGCTGATGATCTCCCAGTCACGCTTAACGTTGCCGCTGGCCTGAATGGCCTGGCCAAAACGCTGGAACCCCCGGTCGGCACAGGTAAAGACGCCGCCGTGTTCCCCCCAGGAGGTGGCAGGAAGCAGCACGTCAGCCACTTCCGCCGTTTTGGTCATAAAGATGTCCTGAACCACGACAAAATCGAGAGCGTCAAAACCGCTGCGGACCAGGCCGAGATCGGCTTCCGTCTGGAGCGGATCTTCCCCCATGATGTAATAGGCTTTGACCTTGCCTTCCAGCGCCAGGTGAGGCACTTCGGTAATGCGCGTCCCGACGCGATCGTCCATCTTGTTGACGTCAATTCCCCAGGCATCGGCGAACTTCTGTCTGACGGCGGGATCGGTCACATCCTGATAGCCGGGGAACATATTCGGCAGCACGCCCATGTCACAGGCACCCTGAACATTGTTTTGTCCACGCACGGGACCGACGCCGACGGCAGGACGGCCGAGGTTGCCGGTCAGCAACGCCAGGCTGGAAAGTCCTTTAACCACATCCACAGCCTGACCAAACTGGGTCACGCCCATTCCCCACATCACTGTGGCGGAAGGGGCCGCCGCGAACGTACGCATTGCCTGACGAACGTCACTGGCGGGAATGCCGGTGAGGTGTTCAACCCGCTCTGGCGCATACTCTTTGACCGTCTGCCGATAGGCTTCAAGCCCTTCAGTAAAGCGTGCGACGTAGTTTTTGTCGTACAGCTCCTCTTCCAGCAGCACATAGCCAAAAGCGTTGACCAGCGCCATGTTACTGCCGTTTTTCAACTGCAGATGCTGGTCGGCAATGCGCGCCGTTTCGATGCGGCGCGGATCGCAGACGATGATTTTTGCACCGTTTTCCCGGGCTTTCAGCACGCGACGGGCGACGATAGGGTGGGAGTCTGCGCAGTTGTAGCCAAATACCAGCAGACATTTTGAGTTTTCAATATCGTTGATTGAATTACTCATTGCGCCGTTGCCAAGTGTCTCCTGTAAACCGGCCACGGAAGGGCCGTGACAAACGCGCGCGCAGCAGTCTACGTTGTTCGTGTTCAACACCGCACGGGCAAATTTTTGCATCACGTAGTTGGTTTCATTACCGGTGCCGCGTGATGAACCGGTGGTCATGATCGCGCGCGGACCGAATTGCGCTTTGATACTGCTGAGCTTGTGGGCGGTGTAGCGGATAGCCTCTTCCCAGGTCACGGGGGTGAATGCCTCTCCCTTACGATAACGGATCATCGGTTGGGTCAGGCGGGGAGTGAGCAGACGGGTGTCGTTGAGGAAGTCCCAGCCGTAAAATCCTTTCAGGCACAAGGTCCCCTGGTTTGTGACCCCCTCTGCCGCTTCGGCGCGGAGGATACGGTTATTTTCAACAACAAGGTTTAATTTGCAGCCTGCACCACAGTAAGGGCAGACGCTGGCGATTTTTTTCATCAATAACAGACCTGTTAAGAAATGAAGCAAAATGACTGGTAAGCCCAGTCCCGTGAAAGGGATTAAGCAGAAACCATGCCATATTTAAAGTGCTTGTTTTACAGGGTGTTATGAGGGCGGGGGCGTGTCATCGTCAAATGTTCGTCAGTTTTGACGATGACACGAGAGCAGCGGCTGGGAATTAAAGGTCGTCCATGGTGTAACCCACGACGATTTCAAGCGTCTTACGAATAACATCCGCCTGAACAACATCATGGGTGGCTTCCAGCGTCTGGATGAGCCACAGAATGATGGCTTTATTTGACAGATGGCCTTCGGAAGCCAGAACACAGCGTACTGCAGTAGAAAAAACAGCGGACTCTTCAGCAAAACGATCGCCTGCGTGACGGAAATACTCCGACAGCGCGCTTTCTAAAAAAGCAGAATGGTATTCGGGTTGAAGCTGAATATTTTGTCTCATTTGTTCTCACCGTAGCTGTTAAATTGCAGTCAATGTATTTTTTTGGGATCGGACGGTTTTCCATTTCCAAATAACGGCACTACATTGTCTCGGTTATCATTGAGAGGTCCCTCTCTTGTTATTCGTCCTTGCGCGGTTCTGCGACGTTTTAATGGGAAGCTGTTTGAGCCGATTTCGGCAATCACCTTCGCCAGTGTCTCCCGCCGCCGGGGATCCTTTTCATGTACTTTCATATCCCGCAGACGCTGTACAAGAGCCTCAGTGGTGATCGGGCCGTGCTCTTTCAACAGTGAAAGAACGGCTTCCCCAATCAACTGGTCAGTCAGCTTATCTGCGTCACTGCTATTCATAACCTTACCGTTCGAAGAGCAGACCAAGCAGCATGTGATAGTGCTCTTCCTCTTCAGGGCCATCGGCTTTTTCGAGGCGGCTTAACAGCTTGGTACAGAGCGATTTGCGATTAAGGTTTCGCCCGTCGCTCAGGATTTCAACCACAACTTGTCCCAGCGTTTCCTGTTGAGTGGGAAGCGCGGCTTTTTCGAAGTACTGTGCGATCGCTGCTGCGGAATCTGCGACGTAACCTTTCTGCTGCATGTTTCGCTCCTGTAAAATTTTGTAATCAGTAACGTTACATTTAAGGTATACACAATTTCCAAATCTGTACATAAAAAATGTACAGATTTTTAATAAAATCAGGATATATTTTATAAATTCTTTATTTTTCAATTTGTTGTGTGTTGTTCATGAAACGGTAATGTTACAGAATATATTGTACAAATTGACGAGCCACTGTTAAGTTGTACAGCGCCCCATAAATGCACCATTAACGGCCGTAAATGATTGAGATGTAAATTATTTGTCAGGCAATTAATGTGCTATAAAAAGAAGTCTCCCCACATGTTTTTGTGGTCAAACCTTAACCCCCCAGGACTCGCATGCTTACAACCATCATTTACCGCAGTCACATCTGCGAGGACGTGCCAGTGAAAGCGCTGGAAAATATGGTCGCTGCTGCAAATAGTAAAAACCGGCAATCCAGCGTCACGGGGATCTTGCTGTTCAACGGCACACATTTTTTTCAATTGCTTGAAGGGCCTGCGGAAAACGTAACGTCCATCTACGAACAGATCTGCTCTGATACGCGCCACCATAATGTGGTCGAGCTGATGCGCGATCACGGGCCTTCACGGCGTTTCGGTAAAGCGGGTATGGAACTCTTTGATTTGCGCCAGTACGACAGGGAAGAGGTGCTCCAGCAGGTGCTTGATAAAGGCACAACCCGCTACCAGTTGACCTACAACGACCGTGCGCTGCAGTTTTTCCGCACCTTTGTCGAGGCCACAGAGAAAGCCAACTATTTTGAGCTGCCGCCTGCGGATTCCTGGGATTTCGTCCCGGAAGAAACGCGCTTATCTGCGCAGCCTGAAGTCGTGGCAAAAGGGGCGGACTGTAGCTTTGCGTTTCAGCCTATCGTCGATCCTTTCATGCAGCAGGTTGTCTCCTGGGAAGCGCTTCTGCGCACTCCATCCGGTGACTCACCGGGAGCGTATTTCGCCAATCGCACGCGTGAAGAAGTGCATGCTTCTGATTTGCAAAGCAAACAGGTGGCTCTCTCCATGGCCAGCGCGCTGGGGTTACAGGATCAGACTTTATCCATCAACCTGCTGCCTATGACGCTGGTCAACGTGCCCAATGCCGTGGACTTTCTGCTCACCGCTATTGATGCAAATGGCTTTGTGCCGGAGCAAATTGTGGTGGAGTTTACCGAAAGTGAAGCCATTTCCCGTTTCGATGAGTTTACGCATTCGGTCAGACAGCTAAAAAGTGCGGGTATCAGCGTAACCATCGATCACTTCGGTGCCGGTTTTGCCGGGTTGCAGCTCCTGGCGCAATTCCAGCCGGACAGAATTAAGATTAATCGCGATCTGGTCGCGAACGTGCATAAAAGTGGCCCACGCCAGGCCATTATTCAGGCGATAATCAAATGCTGTGCCTCACTGGAAATACAGTTTTGCGCGGTGGGCGTGGAGAAGGCGGAAGAGTGGATGTGGCTGGAGTCTGCGGGCATTTCTCAGTTCCAGGGGCATCTTTTTGCCAGCCCCCGACACGGCGGTATCCCGGCTATCGCATGGCCAGAGAAAAAATACGATTTCTGACGAAGCTGTACAAAAACCTGCAGACTTGACTGTACGACAGGCAAAATTTGTACAACAATGTAGTAACAGCTGGATGGCCTTGCAGGCCATTCACCCGTGCAAAATGAGGTCTGAATTCTACAAATGGGTTGTACAATCTGATAAGGTTGGTGTAGTTAGGTATGGAAGTTCTGAGCGTGAGGGAGTTAATGGCCTATTACAGTATCGGCGAAGTGGCCGAACGATGCGGTATCAACCCCGTTACGCTGCGTGCCTGGCAGCGCCGTTATGGATTGTTGAAGCCGCAGCGCAGCGAAGGGGGTCATCGTCAGTTTGACGACGAAGATATCCTGCGTATCGAAGAGATCAAGCGCCTGATGAAAAGCGGCGTTTCGGTCGGAAAAGTAAAATCCTTGCTGGAAAATAAGGAAGTGATGACTCAGGGTAACTGGGCTTCTTTCCAGGAAGAGATGATGACCGTTCTGCGTTACGCCAGCCCGGCAAAGCTGCGCGCCAAAATCGGTGAATTCCGCCGCGATCACGCGATGGATGCGCTGATCGATAACATCATTTCACCCGTCCGTCAGCGAATGAATCAGGATCAAAACACCGTACGCCATATGGCGAGTCTGTTTGACGGTGTCCTGATTGAATTTGCGATTGCAAGCCTCGCGGAATCGCGCAAGAAAGCGGGTAAAGACGCACTGCTGATTGGCTGGGAATGCGATGACCGTACACATCTTTGGCTTGAAGCCGCGCGTTTAGCCCAGAAAGGCTGGCATATTGACGTGCTGGCGGAACCCATTGATTCGCCGCGTCCTGAACTGTTCCCCGGGCAAAAAATCTTCGTCTGGACGGGAACATCGCCAACGCCCCGTCAACAGGAACAGCTCGATCACTGGCGTGAGCAGGGATTTAGCGTTTCATTTCACCACTGATTATCTGAGGCCTTGCGGCCTTTTTTTTGTTTTTTCTCCTTTCCAGAGCAAAAGCTATCTTAAAAATAGGCATTTCCGATGCATATTTTACGTCCCCGTTTTGCGCTTTCTCGCTGATTAAATAAGCCATTATTTTTCAAAGTATTGAACAATTACATCCATCTCGCCCGCATCTTCAGACAGGGTCTATGCTTAATAAAAGTAGACAAAAAGGGCGGTTTAGCCGAATGCCCCTGCTGACAGAGGGTTGAAGTGATAATCGTTATCACTAACATGGTGTTATGCCCTGATGGCTAATCAGATGAGGTGGACCTATGGAACTGCATTCAGAAACCTTCAATCCTGCCGATTTTGCCTGGCGCGGTTTGACGCTCACGCCTGCGGCGGCAGCGCATATCCACGAGCTGGTGGCGAAAAAGCCCGAGATCCTCGGCGTACGTTTAGGCGTTAAGCAGACCGGCTGCGCGGGCTTTGGCTACGTGCTGGATACTGTCACCGAACCCGAAAAAGATGATCTGGTCTTTGAAACCGACGGTGCGAAGCTGTACGTCGCGCTGCAGGCCATGCCGTTTATCGACGGCACGGAAGTGGATTACGTACGGGAAGGTTTAAACCAGTTATTCAAATTTCATAACCCGAAAGCCCAGAACGAATGCGGCTGCGGCGAAAGCTTTGGGGTATAGGCGGTACTATGTCTCGTAATACTGAAGCAACGAGTGATGTAAATACCTGGAGCGGCGGGCACCTTAATTATAAAGAAGGGTTCTTCACGCAGCTGCAGACCGATGAGCTGGCGAAAGGCATCAACGAAGATGTCGTGCGCGCCATCTCGGCCAAACGCAACGAACCCGAGTGGATGCTGGAGTTCCGCCTGAGCGCTTACCGTGCCTGGCTGGAGATGGAAGAACCGCACTGGCTGAAAGCCCATTATGACAAGCTGAATTATCAGGATTACAGCTACTACTCTGCGCCATCCTGCGGTAGCTGCGATGATACGTGCGCTTCGCAGCCCGGTGCAGTACAGCAGACCGGTGCGGAGAACAGCTTCCTCAGTAAAGAGGTGGAAGAGGCGTTCAATCAGCTCGGCGTCCCCGTGCGCGAGGGGAAAGAGGTCGCCGTAGACGCTATTTTTGACTCCGTTTCGGTGGCGACTACCTATCGTGAAAAGCTGGCGGAGCAGGGGATTATTTTCTGCTCCTTTGGCGAAGCGATTCATGACCATCCTGAGCTGGTGAAAAAGTACATCGGCACCGTGGTACCGAGTAACGATAATTTCTTCGCCGCGCTCAACGCGGCGGTGGCGTCGGACGGGACCTTTATCTACGTGCCGAAAGGCGTGCGCTGTCCGATGGAGCTCTCCACCTATTTCCGCATTAACGCCGAAAAAACCGGACAGTTCGAACGCACTATTCTGGTGGCGGATGAAGGCAGCTACGTCAGCTATATCGAAGGGTGCTCCGCCCCGGTACGCGACAGCTATCAGCTGCACGCGGCGGTCGTTGAAGTCATTATTCACAAAGACGCTGAGGTCAAATACTCAACGGTGCAGAACTGGTTCCCCGGCGACGGCAATACCGGTGGGATCCTGAACTTCGTCACCAAGCGTGCGCTGTGTGAAGGTGAAAACAGCAAAATGTCGTGGACGCAGTCGGAAACCGGCTCAGCCATTACCTGGAAGTACCCGAGCTGTATTCTGCGCGGGGATAACTCCATCGGTGAGTTTTATTCTGTGGCGCTGACCAGCGGACATCAGCAGGCCGATACCGGCACCAAGATGATCCACATCGGTAAAAACACCAAATCAACCATCATCTCGAAAGGGATCTCCGCCGGGCACAGCCAGAACAGCTATCGCGGGCTGGTGAAAATCATGCCAACGGCGACCAACGCCCGTAACTTCACCCAGTGTGACTCGATGCTTATCGGGGCCGACTGCGGAGCGCATACCTTCCCGTACGTCGAGTGCCGTAATAATTCAGCACAGCTGGAGCATGAGGCGACGACGTCGCGTATTGGGGAAGATCAGCTCTTCTACTGCCTGCAGCGCGGGATCAGTGAAGAAGATGCCATTTCGATGATTGTGAACGGCTTCTGTAAGGACGTGTTCTCTGAACTGCCGCTGGAATTCGCCGTTGAAGCACAAAAACTCCTCGCCATCAGTCTTGAACACAGCGTCGGTTAAGGGAAAGCACATGTTACGTATTAAAGATTTACAGGTTAGCGTGGAAGATAAAGCGATCCTGCGTGGCCTCAATTTTGACGTCAAGCCGGGTGAAGTTCACGCCATCATGGGGCCTAACGGCTCCGGGAAAAGTACGCTTTCAGCGACGCTGGCGGGACGTGAAGATTACGAAGTGACGCACGGCTCGGTCGAATTTAACGGTAAAGATCTGCTGGAGATGTCGCCGGAAGATCGCGCGGGTGAAGGTATCTTCATGGCCTTCCAGTATCCGGTCGAAATTCCGGGCGTCAGCAACCAGTTCTTCCTTCAGACGGCGCTGAATGCGGTGCGCAAGTACCGCGGACTGGAGGCCCTGGATCGCTTCGACTTCCAGGATCTGATGGAAGAGAAGATCAAACTGCTGAAAATGCCGGAAGACCTGCTGACCCGTTCGGTCAACGTTGGTTTTTCCGGTGGCGAGAAAAAGCGTAACGATATTCTGCAGATGGCGGTGCTGGAGCCACAGCTGTGCATTCTGGATGAGACCGACTCCGGTCTGGATATCGACGCCCTGAAGATTGTCGCTGACGGGGTGAACTCCCTGCGTGACGGCAAGCGTTCGTTCATTATCGTCACTCACTACCAGCGTATTCTCGACTACATCAAGCCGGATTACGTCCACGTGCTTTACCAGGGACGCATTGTGAAATCCGGTGATTTCACGCTGGTTAAACAACTGGAGGAGCAGGGTTATGGCTGGCTTACCGAACAGCAGTAATGCACTCCAGCAGTGGCACCGGCTGTTCGAGGCGCAGGGGAATCGCTCTGAGCTGGCGCAGCAGCACCTGCAGCAGATGCTGCGCCTCGGCCTGCCGACGCGTAAACATGAAAACTGGAAATATACCCCGCTAGATGGCCTGCTGAGCGGCGAGTTTGTGGCGCGTCCGGCGGCGATCGGTCCGGAGCGACGAGATGCCCTGGCGTTGACCGTGGATGCGGTACGGCTGGTCTTTGTCGACGGCGTTTATCACCCTGAACTGAGCGATAACACCCGGGAGAGCGGTTACGGGATTGTGATTAACGACGAACGCCAGAGTCTGGGCGCCCCGGTTCAGCCGGAGGTTTTCCTGCATTTGACCGAGAGCCTCGCCCGCAGCGTGACGCATATCCAGGTTAAGCGTAACCAGCGTCCGGCCAGGCCGTTGCTTCTGATGCATATCACCCAGGGCGTAGAGGGCGATGAAATCAACACCGCCCACTATCGCCACCATCTTGAACTGGCCGAAGGGGCCGACGCGACGGTGATTGAGCATTACGTGAGTCTTAATGACACCCGCCACTTTACCGGGTCGCGTCTGACGATGAACGTTGCCGCCAATGCGCAGCTCCACCACATTAAGCTGGCGTTTGAGAACCCCCAGAGCCACCACTTCGCGCATAACGATATCCTGCTGGGACCGGATGCCGCGGCGTACAGCCATAGCTTCCTGCTCGGCGGTGCGGTGCTGCGCCATAACACCAGTACCCAGCTTAACGGTGAAAATACCACGCTGCGTATCAACAGCCTGGCGATGCCGGTCAAATCAGAAGTGTGCGATACGCGCACGTGGCTTGAGCACAACAAAGGTTACTGCAACAGCCGCCAGCTGCACAAAACCATCGTCAGCGATAAAGGACGCGCGGTATTTAATGGTCTGATTAACGTCGCGCAACACGCCATCAAGACTGACGGGCAGATGACCAACAACAATCTCCTGCTGGGACGCCTGGCGGAGGTCGACACGAAGCCGCAGCTGGAGATTTACGCCGACGACGTAAAATGCAGCCACGGCGCCACGGTCGGGCGGATCGACGACGAACAGATGTTCTACCTGCGTTCCCGCGGTATCGACCAGCAGGCGGCGCAGAAAATGATTATCTATGCCTTTGCGGCGGAGCTTACGGAAGCGCTGCATGATGGCGTACTGAAGCAGCAGGTGTTGGCCCGTATTGGTCAGCGTCTGCCCGGAGGCGAAGCATGAGTTTTCCCGTAGAGAAAGTACGGGCAGATTTCCCGGTTCTGACCCGTGAAGTGAACGGTCTGCCGCTGGCTTATCTCGACAGCGCGGCCAGCGCGCAGAAACCGAATCAGGTGGTGGATGCGGAAGCCGAGTTCTACCGCCACGGTTATGCAGCGGTACATCGGGGTATTCATACCCTGAGCGCGGAAGCCACCCAGCGCATGGAGAACGTGCGCACGCAGGTGGCTGCCTTCCTCAATGCGCGCTCGCCGGAAGAGCTGGTGTTTGTGCGCGGCACCACCGAGGGGATTAACCTCGTCGCCAACAGTTGGGGTAACGCTCAGGTGCATGCCGGGGATAACATCATCATTACCCAGATGGAGCACCACGCCAATATCGTACCGTGGCAAATGCTGTGTGAGCGCGTTGGCGCGCAATTACGCGTCATCCCGTTGAACCTCGACGGAACGTTACAGCTTGAGCAGCTTGACGCCTTGCTGGACGATAAAACGCGGCTCGTGGCGGTCACCCAGGTCTCTAACGTTCTGGGTACTGAAAACCCGGTTGCGGAGATTGTCGATAAGGCCCATCAGGCCGGGGCGAAAGTGCTGATTGACGGTGCACAGGCGGTAATGCACCACGCGGTGGATGTCCAGGCGCTGGACTGCGACTTCTACGTGTTCTCTGGACACAAGCTTTATGGCCCAACCGGTATCGGCGTGCTGTATGTGAAAGAGGACATCCTGCAGGCGATGCCGCCGTGGGAGGGGGGCGGGTCAATGATAGCTACCGTTAGCCTCTCGGAAGGGACCACCTACGCCCGTGCGCCGTGGCGTTTTGAGGCGGGCACGCCCAACACCGGTGGTATCATCGGGCTGGGGGCGGCGGTGTCTTACGTTTCCGGAATTGGTCTTGATGCCATTCACGAGTACGAACAGCTGCTGATGCATTACGCGCTGCAGGAGCTGGCCAGCGTGCCGGACCTGACCTTGTACGGGCCGGCTGACCGACAGGGTGTGATTGCCTTTAATCTGGGACAACACCACGCCTATGACGTGGGCAGCTTCCTCGACAATTACGGCGTGGCCGTGCGCACCGGGCACCACTGCGCCATGCCGCTCATGGCCTTTTACCAGGTTCCGGCAATGTGCCGCGCATCGCTGGTGATGTATAACACAATGGAAGAGGTCGACAGGCTGGTGGCGGGGCTAAAACGCATTCACCAGTTGCTGGGCTGACAAAGAGGCGAACGATGGCAGAACTGCCGGATAAAGAGAAATTGCTGCGCAACTTTGGGCGTTGCGCAAACTGGGAAGAGAAATACCTCTACATCATTGAGCTGGGGCAGCGTCTGCCGCCGCTTAGTGAAGAGGCGCATACCCCGGAGAACAGTATTCAGGGCTGTCAAAGCCAGGTGTGGATTGTGATGGCGCAGTCTGACGATGGCACGATAACCCTGCAGGGTGACAGCGATGCGGCAATAGTAAAAGGGCTGATTGCGGTGGTCTTTATTCTTTATCACCAGATGTCAGCGCAGGATATTGTCGCCTTCGATGTCCGCCCGTGGTTTGAAAAAATGGCCCTCACCCAACACCTCACCCCGTCTCGTTCCCAGGGACTGGAAGCGATGATTCGCGCCATTCGCGCCAAAGCGGCAATCCTTAGCTAGACTTACAGAACAGCATTCATTCTGTTTCGCGAGGTGGTTCCCGCCTCGCTGGTTTTTCAGCTTTCTGGCATTCTGCCAGTGAATAAGGAATCTCAGCATGAAGCGCGCGTCTCTCATAACTCTATTACTCCTCAGTTCGCTCGGTGCACTTAATTCGGCCCGCGCGATGGACTATCCGTTGCCGCCCGCAGGCAGTCGCCTGATTGGGCAAAATCAAACCTACACCATACAGGAAGGGGATAATAAGCTGCAGACCATCGCCCGCCGGTTTAATACCGCAGCGCAGGTGATCCTCGAAACGAACAATACGATTGCGCCGGTAAACCCTGCACCGGGAACCGTTATCACGATCCCGTCGCAGATGCTGCTACCCGACACGCCGCGCGAGGGCATTGTTGTGAACCTCGCTGAGCTGCGGCTTTACTATTTCCCGCCGGGAGAGAACATTGTCCAGGTTTTCCCACTTGGCATCGGGCAACTGGGGCTGGAAACACCGGTGAGCACGACCCGCGTCAGTCAAAAAATCCCGAACCCAACCTGGACGCCGACGGCCGGTATCAGAGCCCGTTCGCTGGCGCAGGGAATTAAACTGCCTCCTGTGGTTCCCGCAGGGCCAAATAACCCGCTGGGACGCTATGCCCTGCGTTTGGGTATTGGTAATGGGGAATATCTTATCCACGGAACCAGTGCGCCAGACAGCGTTGGCTTGCGCGTCAGTTCCGGCTGTATGCGAATGAACGCCCCGGATATTAAAGCCCTGTTCGAACAGGTACGGGTTGGTACTCGGGTACAAATCATCAATGAGCCAGTGAAATTCGCGGTCGAGCCGGATGGTAAACGCTATATTGAGGTCCATCGTCCGCTGGCGCAGGTGGAAGGTGAAAACCCACAGATTTCGCCCATTACGCACTCTGCCGACTTTGCGACCTTTGTTTCACAGTCCGGAAGCGATAAGGCGCTGATCGATAAAGCCCTGGCGCGCCGTGCGGGGATCCCGGTTGTGGTTTCTGCGGGAAGCGGCCCGTCGGCCAGTAACAGCGTATTGTCAGTGCAGAACAGTCGTGTGTCCGCGGCGGTAGCGGAAGAGGCAGGGGAGAAGATGACGCAGTAGAGCCGTTTGACGCAGGCAAAAAAAATGGCGCACAATGTGCGCCATTTTATTAACAGGTACTATTACTTACGGTATTTAGTAGCCTGGTTGTCCAGACGCTGGTTAGCGCGAGCTGCGTCATCTTTAGCAGCCTGAACGTCGGAACGCATTGCGTTCACGTCGTTGCTCAGCTGGTCAACTTTAGCGTTCAGAGTCTGAACGTCAGAAGACAGCTGATCGATTTTAGCGTTGCTGGAGCAACCAGCCAGCAGAGTAGAACCCAGGATTACCGCGCCCAGTACCAGTTTAGTACGATTCATTATTAATACCCTCTAGATTGAGTTAATCTCCATGTAGCGTTACAAGTATTACACAAAGTTTTTTGGGTTGAGAATATTTTTTTGATGGGAATACGCCTATTTTTGATCGTTCGCTCAAAGAAGCATCGAATCGGCCCTTTTTGAGTAAAAAGCTATGTAAAAAAAGGCATTTTTCATCGGATTCATCTTAGATAATTCGCAATTAAATAGAAAAACCCGATTTGCTTTTTGAATGAGTTTGGCTAATGACTGGAATAAAAAAAGCGCCCATTGGGCGCTTTTTATCAAAATTAATTCGTTCGTGAATTATTACAGCACGTGAACGGATGCAGTATTGGTCGTTCCGCTTGGTACCAGCGCACCAGAAACCATAACCACAACGTCGCCTTTCTGTGCCAGACCGCTTTCCAGAGCCATGGCTTTACCCTGAATGTAGAAATCGTCAGTAGAGGCAATCTCTTTAACCAGGTGTGCAACGACGCCTTTGCTCAGCACCAGCTGACGCGCGGTGGTTTCGTTGGTGGTCAGGGCCAGGATAGTGGCATCCGGGAAGTATTTACGCACTGCACGCGCAGATTTACCGCCCTGGGTCGCAACCACAATCAGTGGCGCTTCCAGTTTCTCAGCAGTTTCTACCGCACCGCGGCAAACGGCTTCGGTGATGCGCAGCTTGCGGCTGTCGTTATTGAAGTCCAGACGGCTGGTCATCACGCGGTCAGTACGTTCACAGATGGTCGCCATAATGCCAACCGCTTCCAGAGGATATTTCCCTTTTGCGGATTCGCCGGACAGCATAACAGCATCGGTACCGTCGAGGATGGCGTTAGCCACGTCGCCTGCTTCAGCGCGGGTTGGGCGTGGGTTTTTGATCATAGAGTCCAGCATCTGCGTAGCGGTAATAACCACTTTACGCGCGCGAACACATTTTTCGATCATCATCTTCTGCGCGAAGATCACTTCTTCAACCGGGATTTCAACGCCCAGGTCGCCACGTGCAACCATGATGCCGTCAGACGCTTCGAGGATTTCGTCGAAGTTGTTCAGGCCTTCCTGGTTTTCGATTTTGGAGATGATCTGGATCTTCTCGCCGCCGTGCGCTTTCAGGTGCTCACGAATTTCGACCACGTCAGAACGCTTACGGATGAAGGACGCTGCAACGAAGTCAACGCCTTGTTCGCAGCCGAAGATCAGGTCTTGCTTGTCTTTTTCAGCCAGTGCTGGCAGCGCGATAGAAACGCCCGGCAGGTTAACGCCTTTGTTTTCGCCCAGGTCGCCGTTGTTCAGCACTTTACAGATAACCTTGTTACCTTCAATCGCGGTCACTTCCATACCGATCAGACCATCGTCGACCAGGACGGTGTTACCGACGGACAGATCGCTGGTGAAGCCTTCATAGGTGACCGCAACGATTTCGCTGTTCCCCACAACGGATTTGTCCGTGGTGAAGGTGAACGTCTGGCCTGCTTTCAGAGAGACGTCGTTGCCGCCTTCCAGCTTGATGGTACGGATTTCCGGACCTTTGGTGTCGAGCAGGATAGCCGCTTTTTTACCGGTTTTGCTCATCACGTTGCGCAAGTTCTGGATACGCTGACCGTGTTCTGCATAGTCACCGTGAGAGAAGTTCAGACGCATCACGTTCATGCCGGCGTCCAGCATTTTGCTCAGCATCTCTTCGGATTCGGTTTTCGGGCCGATAGTACAAACAATTTTCGTCTTTTTCATGACAGTCTTAGTCTTTAAGTTGGGAAGGATATGGAAATCTCGCTCCGGGGGCGCACCGCCGCAGAGTCAAACCTGTGTTGCAAAAGAGTATATGACACGCACTAAGGATAGGAGACATCAAATGAGCGTGCAGAAGAAAGTGTGCCTGAGTGACAGCCCAACGAAGGAGAGGAGAAGTTGTACGTTGTTTTTTGTATTCCAAGCGCTGAAACCATTCACCAGGGATTTGGCGCGCATTATACGCTGATTTTAAGATAAAAGGAAAATGGAAACGGTGTTTCAGAAATAATCAATGCCGTTTTACATAATATTGTTATCAACGCGTTAAGCCATGATGACAACTTATCGCGGCAGGTGATTAACCTGCCGCATTTTGCTTATTTTTGCAGCGCCTGACTGAGGTCAGCGATCAGGTCCCTGGCATCTTCAATCCCCACCGACAGGCGAATCAGCTGTGGCACAATACCGTTTGCCAGCCGTTGCGCCAGCGGAATCGAGGCGTGCGTCATGCTGTAAGGCTGGCTCACCAGACTCTCTACGCCGCCAAGGCTTTCCGCAAGGGTGAACAACGTCAGGTTGCGAATCACCTCTGTGGCGCGTTGCGCATCACCTTTCACCACGACAGAAATCATCCCGCCGGGCAGCGCCATCTGCGTGCGGGCAAGCTGATATTGCGGGTGCGACTCCAGTCCGGGATAAAAGACCCGTTCAACCAGCGGATGCTGTTCCAGCCATTGCGCAATCGCCAGCGCGTTGCTGCTGTGTCTCTCTATGCGGAGCGAAAGGGTACGAATACCGCGCAGGGTCAGGAAGCTGCTAAACGGGTCCAGTACGCCGCCAACCGCGTTCTGCAGGTAGCCAAGCCTGTCCGCCAGCGCCGGATTATCACCCACCACTGCCAGCCCGGCCACCACGTCAGAGTGGCCGTTAAGGTATTTGGTTGCTGAGTGCACCACGATGTCGAAACCCGACGCCAGCGGACGGTGAATGACCGGCGATGCGAAGGTGTTATCCGCCACGCTGATAACGTTATGACGACGGGCGATGTCAGCGATAGCCGCTAAATCCGCCAGCTTCAGCAGCGGATTGGTGGGTGTTTCAACCCAGATCATGCGGGTGTCCGGGCGAATAGCCGCCTCAAGCCCGGCTAAATCGTCCGGCTTAACCCAGCTGACCTGCAGACCGGTGCTGCGTTTGCGGACATTTTGAATCAGGCGATATGTGCCGCCGTAGACGTCATCAATGGCGACGATATGGCTGTCTTTATCCAGCAGTTCAAGCACGGTGGAGATGGCGGCGAGGCCGGATGCAAAGGCGTAGCCGCGCGTTCCGCCTTCCAGTTCGGCGATGGCGGTTTCGAGCGCATGGCGCGTCGGATTGCCGCTGCGGGAATACTCATAGCCGGTATGCTCCCCGGGAGAGGGTTGCGCAAACGTCGAGGTGGCGTAAATCGGCGGCATAACGGCGCCATGCTGATCATTGAACGCGCCGCTGTGGACGCTCAGGGTTGCCAGGTTTTTCATCATCTGTTCCTTATGGCTGAAGACGGTTGCGCCACGCGGTCAGCACGTCGCTGCGCGTAATCAAACCGAGAAAACGGTCGTTGTCATTAATGACGGCCACCAGACCGCGGTCGAAGATGGCGTGCAGGGCGCTTTCCGGGGCGCGTTTATCGAGAAATTCCACCTGACGCGTCATGGCCTCTGTCACGGGAAGGGCGAAGCGGTCAGCTTCACCGCCGATATGCCGCAACAGATCCCACTCGTCGATAATGCCGACGACCCGACCGTTTTCCAGTACCGGCAGTTGGGATATGTCGTACAGGCGCATGCGTGCCAGAACGGTGGAGAGCGTGTCATCCGGGGCGGCGGTGACGGTAGCGCCTTCATCGTGGCGCAGGGCAATGTAATCAGAGAGATCGCCTGCCTGAGGGCGCGTGATGAGCCCCTGTTGGCGCATCCAGTCGTCGTTGAACATCTTCGAGAGATATTTATTGCCGCTGTCGCAGGCGAAGGTCACCACGCGTTTCGGCGTGGCTTGCGCCTGGCAATATTTCAGCGCCGCCGCCAGCAGGGTACCGCTGGAGGAGCCCGCCAGAATGCCTTCCGTTTTCAGCAGTTCACGCGCGGTGGCAAACGCTTCGCGGTCGGTAATGCGCCAGGCGCGGTTCACGCCTTCAATGTGGGCCAGCGGCGGAATAAAGTCTTCGCCAATGCCCTCAACCAGCCAGGCGCCCGCATCGTGGTAGCGACCGGTCTCGACCTGATCGGCGAGCACAGACCCGGCCGGGTCGGCCAGCACAAACTCCGTATGTGGAGAATGCTCGGCAAACCACGCCTGCAGGCCGCCCAGCGTGCCGCCTGAGCCGACGCCGACCACGATGGCGTCAATTCTGCCGTCAAGCTGCTCATACAGTTCCGGTGCCGTGGTAGTGCGATGTGCCAGCGGGTTAGCGTCGTTATTGAACTGGTCGATATAAAACGCGCCCGGCAGTTCATCGGCCAGGCGCTGGGCGTAATCCTGGTAATAGGCCGGATGCCCCTTATTGACGTCGGAACGGGTCAGTATCACCTGGGCACCCAGCGCGCGCAGGTGGAAAATCTTCTCGCGGCTCATTTTGTCCGGCACCACCAGGATAAGCGTATAGCCTTTCTGGGCGGCGATCAGCGCCAGCCCGAGGCCGGTATTCCCCGCCGTTGCTTCAATAATCGTGCCACCCGGCCGTAGCTTGCCGGTACGCTCCGCGTCGTTAATCATCGACAACGCCACGCGATCTTTAATGGAGCCGCCGGGGTTTTGGTTCTCCAGCTTCAGAAACAGCGAGCAGGGACCGGTATCAAGCTTGTGCAGCTGGATCAGCGGTGTCCGGCCAATCAGTTCGGTGACGGAGTGGTAAATCGTCATGATGTTTTCCTTTCTGGGTGTCATGACGGGATGATAGGGCGGAGAAATTTTCGCAATAAAGAACACTTCACTGCTTTTTATAACAGACGGGAATATCAGTGCTGTTTTTGGATGTCAGGACAGCAAGACGTAAAGTTGTCTGGAAGTGAGGATGGCTATCTCGGCATAAAATGCTGCAATAATGACCGTTTTCTTCGCATATCAGTCAAGCGTTATGCGTCTGGCAGATAATCATTGCTGAAATCAATCTAAATACTTCCCGCCGTGTAGCGTCGTTGTTTATTACTGAAAGTTATAACACATGCTTTTTTGTTCATTTAAAAACTGATAACGCCTGTTTACTATCGTTTGGACATCCATACTTCTAAACCGCCATTGGCGGATCGGATAATGAATTAGAATGATTGTACTCAGAAATATTTCGAAGGTTTTTGACAACGGTAAGGTGGCGCTCACAGCCGTTGATAACGTCAATTTGACGATTGAGCAGGGACAGGTTTACGGCATTATCGGCTACAGCGGCGCCGGGAAAAGCACGCTGATTCGTCTGCTGAATGGTCTGGAGAAACCCAGCGCTGGCAGCGTCACGATTAACGGGCAGGACATCTCCGCCGCAAAAGGTGAAGCCCTGCGTCAGGCACGCCTGAAAATCAGTATGGTGTTCCAGCACTTCAACCTGCTGTGGTCGCGCACGGTAAGTGAGAATATCGCGTTCTCCATGCAGATCGCCGGTGTGCCAAAAGCCAGAATCAAGGCTCGCGTGGCGGAACTGGTGGCGCTGGTGGGGCTGAAAGGGCGTGAGAATGCCTACCCGTCACAGCTAAGCGGCGGACAAAAACAGCGCGTGGGGATTGCGCGCGCGCTGGCCAATAACCCGGACGTTTTGCTGTGTGATGAAGCCACGTCCGCACTCGACCCGCAGACCACCGATCAGATCCTCGATCTGCTGCTGGATATCAACCGTCGTTTCAAGCTGACCATCGTGCTGATCACCCACGAAATGCATGTGGTGCGCAAGATCTGCGACCGCGTGGCGGTGATGGAAAACGGTAAGGTAGTGGAAGAGGGGGATGTGCTGAGTGTATTCACCCATCCGCAGCAGCCGATTACGCAGCAGTTTGTCCGCCAGGTAAGTCAGTACGCCGAGGAAGAAACCTTCAATACCGAACTGGCAAACGATCTGGAAGGCACGGTCATCCGTCTGACCTTTACCGGCCACAGCACGCACAAGCCGGTCGTGGGTGAGCTGACCCTGCGCTACGGTCTGCCGTTTAATATCCTGCACGGGAAAATGACGCAAACCGCCCACGGCGTTTTCGGCCAGCTCTGGGTCCACGTCGTGGCATCTGATGAACAACTGAACAATATCCTCGCCGACCTGAAGCACAGCGATATTGAAGGCGAGGTCATTAAACATGGCTGAGAATCTCTTCCCGCACCTCAAATGGGATCAGCTCTGGGCGGCGACGCAGGAGACGCTGTACATGACCGCGCTTTCCGGGGTGGCGACCTTTGTGCTGGGGATCGTGCTGGGCCTGGCGCTGTTCTTAACCGCGCGCGGCGGGCTGTTTCAAAACCGCACGGTCTACAGCGTAATTTCGATTGTGGTAAACGTGTTTCGCTCAATACCGTTCATCATTCTGATCGTCCTGTTGATCCCGTTCACCAAGACCATCGTCGGTACCATTCTTGGTGCCAACGCGGCGCTGCCGGCCCTGATTGTGGGGGCCGCGCCGTTCTACGCACGCCTGGTGGAGATTGCCCTGCGCGAAGTGGACAAAGGGGTAATCGAAGCAACGCGCTCAATGGGCGCACGACTGAGCACGCTCGTGTTTCGGGTTTTACTGCCGGAATCATCACCTGCACTGGTATCAGGGATAACGGTAACGCTGATTGCGCTGGTGAGTTACAGCGCCATGGCGGGGGTGATTGGCGCCGGCGGTTTGGGAAATCTGGCTTATCTGGAAGGATTCCAGCGCAACCATGGTGACGTCACGCTGGTGGCAACGGTGACCATTCTAATCATCGTTTTCATTATCCAGTTCTGCGGCGACGCTATGACTTCTCTGTTAGATAAACGCTAATAAATACACACAGGAACCACATCATGAAAAAAACACTGACACTGATCGCCGCAGCCACCCTGAGCGCCCTGAGCTTCGCCTCCTGGGCGGATACGCTGACTGTGGGCGCATCCAACACCCCGCACGCCGAAATTCTGGAGCAGGCAAAGCCGATTCTGGCTAAGCAGGGGATTGACCTGGAGATTAAACCGTTCCAGGACTACATTCTGCCCAACACCGCGCTGGCGGGTCATGACATTGACGCCAACTATTTCCAGCATATTCCTTACCTGAACAGCGTGCTGAAAGATCACGCGGGCGATAAGGATTACGATTTTGTCAGTGCGGGTGCTATCCACATTGAGCCAATCGGTATCTACTCCAAAAAGTACAAGTCGCTGAAGGACCTGCCGGAAGGCGGTAAGATCATTATGCGTGATGCCGTTTCCGAAGAAGGCCGTATTCTCTCCATCTTTGAAAAAGAGGGCGTGATCAAGCTGAAGCCCGGCATCGATAAAGTGACGGCGCGTATCAGCGACATCGTTGAGAACCCGAAGAAGCTGCAGTTCACGCCTAACGTCGAAGCCTCTCTGCTGCCGCAGATGTACAACAACGATGAAGGCGCTGCGGTCGTGATTAACGCCAACTATGCGATTGACGCCGGTCTGGACCCGGTGCACGACCCGATTGCGGTAGAGAGCGGTGAAAATAACCCGTACGCCAACATCATTACCGTGCATCGCGGTGACGAGAAGAAGAAGGACATCGTCGCACTGGTGAACGTGCTGCACTCCAAAGAGATTCAGGACTGGATGTTC